>CALMYC010000178.1 GCA_937873385.1 uncultured Flavobacteriales bacterium
AACACATGCGCAAGGCCGCCAACGATTCATACGAGATTGTGCGCGGAACACTCGAATCCATGCAGCCTGAAACGACACCCATGCTCACAAACCTGTTGATGGAACATGCCAAGAAGGTTTCAAAGCGAGCCAATATTGAGATTGATTTTCAGATGGTAGGCAAGCAAATCCCCCTGGCGGTGGATATCAAGCGCGTGATCTTCTATGTGTTTGAAGAGGCGCTCAGTAATGCGGAAAAACACGCCAGAGCGAGTAAAATCAATGTCGTTACCGAATGGGGCCCTGATACTGTTTCCCTCATCATTTCAGATAATGGCGTGGGTTTCATCCCTGAGGAAGTGAATACTGACCAGCACTTTGGTCTTGAAATTTTACGGGAAAGGTTGGAACAAGTTGGCGGTCAGGTGACCTTGATGACTGCCGAAAAGTCGGGTACCACGGTATCAGTACGCGTCCCAATCCCGGTGCTCAACCAGACAGGAGTAAGATTATGAGTATCCTTAACAAACCTGCCGAGACCATTAAAAGGGTATTGGTGATCGATGATCAAATCCTCTTTCGTGAAGGCCTGATCAGCCTGGTGCGCTCCACAACAGATTTTGAAGCTGTTGGCGGCGCCGGAAGCGTGCATGAAGGAATCGAGATGGCGCTCAAGCTAAAGCCTGACATCATCTTGATGGATTTTTCGCTGCCAGACGGCACCGGGCTGGATGCCACCAGCTCCATCCTGCGGCATTTACCTGAATGTAAGATCATCTTCCTGACCGTCTACGAGACGGATCAAAACCTCTTCGCGGCTCTGCGCCTGGGAGCCAAGGGTTATATGCTTAAAAATGTGACCAGCTCAGACCTGCTGGCTGGTTTGCGCGCCCTCAACCGCGGCGAAAAAGCGATCTCGCGCCAGATGATGAGCAGCGTGCTGGATGAATTCTCGCGCACCCGGCCGATTTCCAATGCCGGAAGGGACAAGCTGATCACCCGCCTGAGCCCGCGTGAGCTTGATGTGCTGCGGCTGCTGGTGGCCGGCAGACAGGAACCGTTGCCCGTGGTGGTGAGCACCAGCGTCACCGATCCATTGGCGATCTCGGCCGCTGTGGGTGTGTATGAGGCGTTCAGCGTGGCATTGTCCGGGTTGAAGGAGCCGGTGCCGCCGCTCCATGCGCCGCCGGTGGCCACGGTCACACTGCCATTGAGGGTGATGTTGGCGTTGTTGGCGCAAACCGGGCTGTTGGCTCCGGCATTGGCCGTTGGCGATGGGGTGAAGCTTAGCTGGACTTGGTCGTTCACAGCTAAACAGTTCCCATTGCCTGTGCTGGTGAGGGTAAGGATCAGCGACCCGCTGGCGATCTCGCCGGCAGTGGGCGTGTAGGTGGCGTTCACATTGGTGGTGCTGGGGTCGAAGGTGCCGGCACCGCCGCTCCACACTGCGCCCGTGGCCACCGTGAAGCTGCCGCCCAGCGCCGTGGCCGCGTTGTTGGAGCAGAGCACCTTGTCTGCACCGGCGTTCACGGTGATCGCCGGGGTGAAGGTTACCAGCATGCTGTCCTTCACGGCTGTGCATACCCCGTTGCCCGTGGTGGACAGGAAGATCCATACGGACCCGGCGCTGAGGTCGGGGGCGCTGGGGGTGTAGTTGGCGTTGAGATTGGAGTTGGAAGGCGTGAAGCTGCCCGTTCCCCCGGTGGTCCACACACCGCCCACGGCGTTCAGGATGGTGCCGCTGAGGGCCACCACGGGGTTGTTGGTGCAAACAAACTGGTCCGCACCGGCATTGGGCACCGGCTTGGGCTGGATGGTGAGCACCAGGTCATCTTGTTCCGGCGTACAGGGGCCGGTGGAAGTGAGGGTGAGCGTAACGGTGCCCAACGCGATGTCGCCGATGCTGGGCTCATACGTGGCGTTGAGGGCATTGGCGTTGGGCTGGAAGGTGCCGCTCCCGGAGGTGGTCCACATGCCGGTGGTACTGCCGCCCGTAACGGTGCCGGACAAGCTGGCTGTCGTACCTGCGCACAGGTTCTGGTCCAAACCGGCATTCACTTCTATCTTGCCGGAGAACTCAGAGAAGAAGCCGTAACGGCAACCGCTGCCGGCTCCGCCATTGATCACGCCCAGGGAGAATACGTCCGCCGAGTTGCTTACCACGATGCCTTGGGTCACGGGGACCTGCGTGGTGTTGTACTGGATGTGCGCGGCCTTCCATTCACCATTGGTGCCGGGAACCGTTTTGAAGGCCGTGCCGGGAATGGTTGCCGTTCCGGGGCCCGCCACGGTGAAGCTGTTCTCCGCACCGGTGCGCACCAGCAGGTTCAGGAAGAACCCCTCATTGGTGGAACGCGTGAAACCCACCTGCTGGCTGCCTGCGCAATTCAGCGGGGGCAGGATCGCCATGCCCATCTCACAACCAAAGCCGGTGACGTGGATGGCATACACCGGCTTGGAGGAGTGCATGTAGGCGGCGTTGTCCACGGCACCGTCCAGGTAGTCCATGTCGTGGCGGTAGTACTGGCCGGCAAAAAGCGTGGCCACGGGCACCGGGTTCCCATCGATGTAGATCTTGGTGTTGTTCTGCACGGCCATCAGGAACACGGACTCATCCCCGTTGGCATAGAGTGAACCCTTTACACCGATGTAGTCGGTCCCCAGGATGTTCACCGGTACGATCTGGTCCATCATCAGGTCGTAGCATCCGCCACTGGGGTTGTGGTTGGAGTCGTCCTTGATGGTGATCGCGATGGGCTTGTCCGATAGCACGGCAGCACCCGAGGGGTGCGTAAGCGGGTCGGTGTAGCTGGGGTAGCTGGTGTTGGCGCAGGAATAGGTCTGCCCTTGGTTCAGGGTGATCATGAACGGCGTGAGCGCGGCATGGCCGTCCACCGCCACCGGGGAGTTGATCAGCACCGTGGTGTTGTTCTCCGTTGCCACGATGTCGAAGGAGGCAAAGGCCTTGTTGTTGTTGTTGCCGAAATCGTGGTTGTGGAAGGGCGGGTGCTTGTGCAGGGGGATGTAGAATTCGGTGCCCAGTCCATTGCCGCCCTTCAAGGCAATGATGTCCGGGTTGTTGGTGTTGCTGCTTTCGTAGTAGCAGGTGATGTTCGCCGTGGAGGTGATGTGCAAGCCGGTGTTGCATACCGTATTGGTGGGGCGTGTCTCCAATTGCACCTTCAGGGCGGTGAGGTTGTACCGCACCGAACTGTTGGCCGCCACGTTGATCACGATGGGCGTTCCACCGTTGAATCCGGGGTTCGCCGGTTGAGCAATGGTGACCACTGCAGCCGTGCTGCCTGCCGTCACATTGAAGTAGATGGGTTCATCTCCCGGTGTGTTGTGCAGATAGGTCACATCAGGCGGGGCCATCCAAAACTCCATGCCGGTCTGGGCGTACGCACCCATTGGCATCAAGACCAAAAAAAGCAGGCGGAACAACGATTTCATGGGCATTCAGCTAAACTCCCATAGCGGGAAACAGGGGGTTCCTACGCGCAATCGCCGCTATTGGTTCAATTCGTCGAAACTCCAGGGTCGTTCGTCGAAACAATGGAGAGGGGATCTTATCCATGTAAAGCGCTTTTCACTCCCGCGGAATCCGATGAATGCAGGGTTCTCATCGACCATCGGTGGTCTTGTGCAGACTACCCATCGGGCTTATGGCCAGCTTTACAACTCCTTCCCCTATTTTTGGCTTCTGTTCCCTGCCCACCCGATGTTCGGACATGCATCGCCCGGGTTGCCCGCACTGGTGTGCATGTGGCTTCCCCTCTGGACCAGTGCCCAACCCCGGTCGGGCGCTAGGAGTTGTGACCCTGCCGTGATCGATTCCGTGATCACCAACAACCCCCTCTGTTCAGGCGATCACATCAACCTGGCCGTGGTGGCCTCAGGGGATATCTTGGGCTTTTCCTGGGAAGGGCCCGGCACCGGCACCTTTTTCACCTTTGAACCCCAGTATTCCTTCAGCTTCCAGATCCTGGGCGATTACACCATCATCGTGTACGGGCAGTGCGGCAATGACACCGTCACCGTCACGATGACCGCACAAGGTGCCGGCGCAGGACAAAGCGATACGATCCACCTCTGCGACGACAGCCCGCCCACGGACCTTGCCCCATTGCTCGGAACCCATGCCCCGGGCGGCTTTTGGACCTTCAATGGCCAGCCGCACAAC
>CALMYC010000179.1 GCA_937873385.1 uncultured Flavobacteriales bacterium
TTCCGTGAGGTGTGCATAGAGGATCTTTTCCGTGAGGGTGAGCGGCCTGCCCAAGGCTTTGCGGGCTGCTGCCACGCGGGCGGGATAGCGGTCATACACCGCCTTGATCATATCCAAATCGAAGATGTGTGCCATGTCCTGTGTGGTATCCGTGATTTCGGCCGCAAAGGTAACGCCTTGGTGGGAAGGGCTGTTCTCGCGGACAAACGGTTTGCTTGTTCCCATGGCCCTGCCCGGATCGTGAAGAAACAATTTCCGCCTCACAATTCCGTATCAGCATGGTCCATACATTTACCCCAAACCAAACCCATTTTACAATGCCAAACCCGCAAACCCGCAAACCCGCAAACCCGCAACCGCGCTAAAGCGCTCGGAGCGCTCGGAGCGCTGAGCCTTGCCGCCATGGCCACGCTGCTTTGGACGGCCTGCCAGAAGGAGGTGGTACCCGCGCCCGGGGTTTCCTCCGCAACACAAGAAGACCTTACACCGCGCATCGCGGGTTTCGTGGCTCAGGCCACGCACCAAACAGCTTCCTCGCGAAGCACCAATACCCTCAATGCCGACAGCGCCGCCTGGTATGTGGAGGGCGCATTGAACTACAGCTTGGCACAAGCTTGGCTTCCGTATAACGAGCTGGTGAACGACAGTCTGGTGGTTTCCATCCCGGGCAGCAGTGGCTCCGTGAATGAAACGGATGCCGCCAACGCCTACATGTCCCTGCTTGGCCAACTGCAGCAAGCCATCGGTGCCGACCAACACTTGGTGGTGGTGGATGCGGAGCCTGTTTCCACAACGAACGGTTTGGAATTGAAGATTTCGTATGCCTTGGGGCAGGGTAGCGAACGGTTGGCATTGAATACTTCCTATCCTTCAAACACTGCCTTGTTTTTCATTACTCTTGGCAACGGCCAGAATTCTTGTTGTTATGGTTATTTCAGCGCAAAAGGTGCCGATATGATAATCCAAGATCGAATAAGTGCAACAATCCCATTGCTTGCCGTGGGCCAATACTATGCCAGTGTAGAAAGCTGGACGGTAAGTCGCGGATCTACAAACATCCAAGCACATTTTTACTCCCTCACAAATTTCCCGGATCCAGCCGGCTTGTATAAAACATTTTTCGAAAATCTCAATGTGGTTCCTATTCCATGCTTAGGTTCATCGGACATGACAAAATACACTCAAGGGACCTATGATGTAATGCAATGGATCAATCAGAACCATTGTCCGAACAAAACTCCAGCAACCGTGCGAATCCTTGGGGATTTTGTGACTCAGTTGCACGTCAACTGGCATGAAGTGCAGTACTGGTATGGCATTCGGCAAAACGGCATGATTCCCTGATCACAATGTTTCGGCAACTATTGGTATTGGTTGCTTTAGCACCTGTGTTCTGTTTTGCACAGACTGAATGGTCGGTAACGCTTCCCGTGTTCCATGAGAATGCCCAAATGGTGGACGCGCAAACACTCGCCAATGGGGATGTGATCGCTGTTTCAATCTCGTACCATGAGAACGACACGTTCCTTCTTAACAGGGCGGGCAGTTGGATCACACATTTCTCGCCCAATGGGGAAGGCATGGGAACCGAACACGTACAAGATGGTGCTCGATGTATTAAAGCTACATGCCTATCCAAAGGGACAAGTGGACATCCATACCAACTGCTTGCACTTACATGGGATAGCCTCACCCTGCTCAACCGCAGCATCGGACAATTCCAAGTAAACGCGCTGGGAGAGATTGGCACTTCAAATCACCACCTTGTACAGGATGGCACGCGTGATTTCATTTTCTTCGATGCTGCCCTGGACCATGATTCGGCGTTGTTCATTGCTGGCGGTGTAAACATCAACAACATCTTTTACGCCCCTAACAGGTTGTTGCTCATGCGCCTTGGCACCGATGGTACGGAGCTGGGCCAACGCATTTTGGATACAGCTTCCACCCTGACATGCGGACTACACTCCGTATTGTTGGACAGTTTGATGCTAACCTCCATGATCGCCGGTTCAATTGGCCCGTGGGGCATTACCAAATACCTCCGGTTCAATGAGAACTTGGACTACATTGATGGATTTCCAGGCACATCTGTCACCGGCAATGGTAATCTCTTGCCACCGGACAGCATACTCCGGGACAGTCAGTACATGTCTGTGCTACCCAGTGGATCCATCATTGTTTCTGGACGCATTGGAAGCACAGCTCAGAACCAGGGGTTGAGCTTCGTAGCAACCAGGCTTTCGCCAACAGGCCTACAGGAATCTGTTTTCATGCCGGAACAGGAAACATTGTTTGACTTTTGTAGTCTTTTGGGGTCGCATGATGTGGAACCGGACGGGTCAGTTGTAACTGCGGTTGTACACAACTTCAACCCGTACAACTATTCAATGAGCACCATCCCCTCCCGCATCCAAATTTACAAGCTGGACACCATGCTGAACGTGCTGTGTGACCAGGTGGCCGTGGACGGCGCGGAGGATGGCAGCTACTACATGCTGAACCGGGTAAAGGCCACACCGGACGGAGGCACCTTGCTCATGGGTTCAAGAATGAACGTGAACACGCAGTCGCTACCGCAGCCTTGGATCATGAAAATTGCCCCGTGGGATTGCCAAAGCAGCATCGGTGAACAGGATGTGACCAACACGGCCAGTGTATGGCCCAATCCGGGCAGTACGGGTTTCACCGCTTATGTGAACGGCCCGTTGTTGAACCAAGGCATGCTCACGCTGTACAACGCCCAAGGCCAGGATGTAGGCCAAACGGAGGTTGTGCAAAGTGCCGCCAACATGGATGCCACGGGCCTTGCGCCGGGCATGTACCTGTACCGCATCACCGATGGCCAGGGTGCCTTGCGCGCCACCGGCCGTTGGGTAAAAGAATAGCGCCACAATTGCAAAAACCGATCAACGGGGCCGTTCCGCACAGGGCGGCCCCGCTTGTTCTCGGCGCAGCTCCCTCACAACGTACCCTCCCCTTCATCCCCTTCATCCCCTTCACGCACCCCGCCCCGCGCAAAGGGTTCGCGCCACCAGCCCGAGCGGCGCACGTGCAGCAAGGCACTGTACACAAATGCGCCGATGAGCGTGCCCGTGGCGATGGCTGTGAGGATGAACAGCAGTTCCAGGATGCTGCCGCCTGTGCCCAAGCCCCCATTGGCCATGGAGGTGACGCTGACCAGGCCGAAGGAACCCGGGGCCAGCAGCCAGAACGCCGGAATGATGGAAACGATGGCGGGCGGGCCTTTCAGCCGGTATTCAATGGTCAGTGCGGTGACGGCCATCACCACGGCGCCGAAGAAGGCCGTGGAAGACCCGTCCAGGAACCGGCCCACGATATTCTGGCCCAGGAAGGCCATGAGCATGGTGGCCACCATCCATGGCAGTGACCGCCTGCGGCTGCTTTTGATCAGGTGCAGGCCCAGGGCGAAGAGCAACACGCCTGCCCAGGCCAACCATGGGGCCATCCGCCCGGTGTTTGCGGTGTCGGAGGGAAGATCACCGCCGAAGGCCTTGAAGCCGCCCAGAATGCCGAAGGCGAGCAGGATCAGTTGCATAAATCCGGCCACGAACCGGCTGGCGCCGGATACGATGTTCGCAAAGGCCAGTTCAACCACGGCCACGGTGAGCATACTGCCCGGGAGGAAGATGATCAAGGGCGGGATCAACAGCCGCATGGGCGGTTCCACCACGCCAAGGCGGTACAGCAAGGCCACGGCGGAGGACAAGATGAACGCAGCCACCACGGGCATTACGGCGTTCCACGCGGGCTGGCGGCGCACGGCCACCAGTAGCAGCGCACACAGCAGCCCCAACCCGGCCACATAGCCCAGACCGGCCCAGGTGGGCCGCAGGATGAGCGCGATGCCGATGGTGGTGAGCAGGTAGCCCAGCACGAACCCGGCATCCCCGTAGCGATGCTTCATTTTCCACACGGCATCCAGCTTGCGCAGGCCGTCCGTGGGCGAAAGCCTGCCATTGCGGGCTTCCCGCGCGATCTCCAGCACACCCTCCATCTGGTCGAACCTCAGCTCGCCCACACGGTACGGGCCGGGAGTGAGCTGTACCCGATGCTCCTGGCCTTCCTCGCTCTGCACGATCAGCATCGTGGGCAGGGCAAATACCGTGGTGTTCGGGCGGCCGTTGCGTTTGGCGATCTGCCCCAGGTCGCGTTCCACCAAGGCAACAGCGTTGCCTGCCGCCAGTTCGGCCTGGCCCAAACGGGCCAGGAAGCGCAATAAGGTTCGGACGTCGGTGGCGGGTTCGGCCATGGCGGCGAAGCTACGGGAGGGAGAATCAGAATATCAGATGATCAGATGAGCGGAATCGCAGGGTCCCGTAGTGCGGATAAACGCACGATCTGCTTGTGGAGACCCTGCGGAAGCGGTAAGGAAAAAAGAAAGGGGCCCGAAGGCCCCGATCTAGCGTTCATGCGTTAAAGGAACTCACTCCTCCACCACCTCGAAGGGAATGGTCTTCACCACGTCGCGGTGGAAAGTCACTTCGGCCTGGTAGGTGCCGATGGTCTTGATGGCCTCGCCCTTGAGCTTGATGTGCTTGCGGTCCACCTCAATGCCCAACACCTTGAAGGCATCGCTGAGCATGATGGTGTTCACACTGCCGAAGATGCGGCCCTTCTCGCCCACTTTCGCGCCGATCTTGATGGTCTGCGCCAGGAGCTTGTTGGCGTTCTTGTCGGCCTCTTCGCGCAGCCTGGCCTCCTTGTGGGCGCGCTGCTTGAGGGTTTCGGCCAGTTGCTTGCGCTCGCTGCCGGTGGCGGTAACGGCCAGGCCGCGGGGCAGCAGGTAGTTGCGGGCGTAGCCGGTCTTCACTTTCACCAGGTCATTGGCGAAACCGAGATGCTCCACGTCTTGTTTGAGGATCACTTCCATGGTGCTGCTTCGTTACTTGAGCATGTCGGCTACGTACGGCATCAGGGCCAGGTGGCGGCTGCGCTTCACGGCCTGGGCCACTTTCTTCTGGTACTTCTGGCTGGTGCCGGTGAGGCGGCGGGGCAGGATCTTGCCCTGTTCGTTCACCAGGCGCAGCAGGAAGTCGGCATCCTTGTAATCGATGTAGGTAATGCCGAGCTTCTTGAAGCGGCAGTACTTGTCCTTCTTGGTCTCGATCGCGATCGGCGTGAGGTAGCGGATCTCGTTGTTGGCACCTCCGCCGCCGGCGGGTTTTGCGGCTGCCGGTGTGGCCGTGGTCGTTGTTTCTTCGCTCATCGCTCGGTTGGATCAGGCGTTTTCCTTCTTTTTGCGCGGGGCGCGAACCTTGCCCTCCGCGGAATGGCCGGCCCGGTTGGGGCGGCTTTCGGCGAAGGCCACATGGTGCTTGTCCATGGCCACGGTGAGGAAGCGGATCACGCGTTCATCACGGCGGAATTCGGTCTCGAGCTTGGCGATCAGCGAGGGATCGCTCTCAAACTCGATCAGGTGGTAGAAGCCCGAGGACTTCTTCTGGATGGGATACGCGAGCTTGCGCATCCCCCAGTGCTCTTCATGGCGGACCTTGCCATGGCCTTCCTTCAGGAGGTCTTTGAACTTGCTTACCGTCTCCTTTGCCTGGTCCTCAGACAAAACGGGAGTTAAAATGAAGACGGTTTCGTACCGGTTGGTCATGTGACTCTTGGTAAATTGGGGTGCAAATGTATGGTTTTCAAGCAATCTGGAAAATGCGCTCCGAATTCGGGAAGGAACGGAAGATCGGGGCGCACACCGGAATCTGTTCCCGGTTGCCCGGATGATCGTGCCGGAAGTGTTCCCCGGAACTCTCCCGGGCATGCATTGGGAATTGCCATGCAGCAAATTGACCGTTCCGCTTGCTTGCCGCTTTCATGCGGCGCGCCAGTTACCTTCGCCGCCATGGAGCGATTCGTGGTCAGTGCCCGCAAATACCGCCCCGCCACGTTTGACACCGTGGTGGGACAGGAACATGTGACCGGCACCTTGAAAAATGCCATCCGCAACCACCATGTGGCGCAGGCTTTCCTGTTCACGGGCCCCCGCGGCGTGGGCAAGACCACCTGCGCGCGCATCCTGGCCCGCACCATCAATTGTGAAAACCTCCACGACGACCTGACCACCTGCGGCATCTGCCCCTCGTGCAAGACCTTTGAGGAAGGCCATTCGCTGAACATCTTCGAACTGGACGCCGCCAGCAACAACAGCGTGGAGGACATCCGCAACCTGATCCAACAGGTGCAGATAGCGCCGCAAGTGGGCACCCGGAAGGTGTACATCATTGATGAAGTGCACATGCTCAGTTCGGCGGCGTTCAACGCCTTCCTGAAAACGTTGGAGGAGCCCCCCTCCTATGCCATCTTCATCCTGGCCACCACCGAGAAGCACAAGATCCTTCCCACCATCCTCAGCCGCTGCCAAGTGTTCGACTTCCGGCGGATCACCGTGGGCGACATTGCCAAGCACCTGGCCGTGATCGCGGAGAAAGAGGGCATCAAGGCCGAAGCGCAAGCCCTGCACACCATCGCACAAAAGGCCGACGGCGGTCTCCGCGACGCACTGAGCATCTTCGACCAGCTGGTCAGCTTCAGCGGCGACAGCCTCACCTACGCGGACGTGCTCAAGAACCTCAACGTGCTGGACCAGGAGCACTACTTCCAAGTGACGGACCACCTGCTGCGGGGCGATGCCGCTTCCGCCTTGCTGGTGTTCAATGAAGTGCTCTTCCAAGGCTTCGACGGCCACTTGTTCGCCGCCGGACTGGCCCGCCACCTGCGCGACCTGCTGGTAGGCCAGGACCCGCGCACCATCCCGTTGCTGGAGGTGAGCGAAGACCTCGGCGCCCGGTACGCCACACAGGCCAAGGCCATCCCGCGCAATCTGATCGTCCGCGGCCTGGACCGGCTGGCCCAAGTGGATTCCCAATACAAAACAAGCAAGGAGCCGCGGTTGCTGATGGAGTTGGCGCTTATCCAACTGGCGCAACAGCCACCGGCCCAGGGCATGCCCAACGGCGGTACCGTGGCAGCCCCTGAACCCGCGGTTGAAAAAAAAAGCCCTGACGCAGCCCCTGCAGCCCCTCGGCAGCCAATGCCCGCGGCAACGGACCGCGTTGGGCCCGCACCCGTGCCTCAACCCGTACAGCACACAGCTGAACCGGCAAGGCCCATCCGCCGTTCCACGGGCGGTGTATCCATCCGCCAACACCTGGAGGTGCCTGCGGAAACCATTGCCGGACCGGGGCCGCTGGACCAGCCGGGGAATGAACCCGGCGCCAAGCCGGCCCAAACACGCGAGCTGAACCTGGCACTTCTCCTGAAAACCTGGGGCGATTACGCCAAGGCACGCAAACAGGAGGGCAAAAGCAGCCTGCACGCCACGCTGGTGGCCAATGATCCGGCCATAGCCGGGCCCCAGGCCGTCACCTTTACCATTGTGAACAAGGTGCAGGAAAACTACATGCGGGAGGAGAAGCCCGTATTGCTGGGGCATCTTCGCCGTGAAATGGGCATCCCGGGCCTGGAACTGGAAGTGGTGAAGCAGGAAGCCAAGGACCTGAAGCCGCGTTTCACGGCCAAGGACCGGTTCAACATCATGGCGGAGAAAAACCCGGAATTGTTGAAATTGCGGGAAGACCTGGACTTGGACCTGGGGTAGTGGGTTGCAGTGGCCAGTGGCCTGTGGTTCGGCTTGGGCTGCGGATCAGGGTGTGATGCCCGGGTCTTGCATCATCCATCCAGGGCTATCGTGTCTTAAAGTTCCGCCGGGCAAGGGAGCATGGTGCGACCCAATCAGTGTCGAGCTTCCATTTATCCGGAGAATGCCACGCTGTATGACCCCGTTGGGGGCGCCCGAAGTGAGGCTGAACGTGACCCCGGAGCGGGACGCACAGCGTAGAACCGGAATCCAGGACAGCTAACGACCCCGGAGGTTTTCGCACACCACGGGCACGCCAACATGGTTGATAGGACGCGATAGCCTTGATCATCCATCCGGCAGGTTCACTGTTCCGGGATACCTTCGCGGCCCGAAATCAAGCTATCCATTGCACATGCAGAAGATCAAGGTGGCCAACCCCGTAGTGGAGATCGACGGTGACGAGATGACGCGCATCATTTGGAAGTGGATCAAAGACCAATTGATCCTGCCGTATGTGGATGTTCCCTTGGACTATTACGACCTCGGGATCGAACACCGCGACAGCACCAACGACCAGGTAACGGTGGATGCCGCGCACGCCATCCAGAAGCACCACGTGGGCATCAAGTGCGCCACCATCACGCCGGATGAGGCCCGTGTGAAGGAGTTCGGCCTGAAACAGATGTGGAAGAGCCCCAACGGCACCATCCGCAACATCCTTGGCGGCACCGTGTTCCGCGAACCCATTGTGATCAACAACATCCCGCGCTTGGTGCCGGGCTGGACGCAGCCCATCGTCATCGGCCGCCATGCCTTCGGCGACCAGTACAAGGCCACCGACGCGGTGATCAAGGGGAAGGGCAAGCTCACCATGACCTTCACCCCGGAGGACGGCGGTGAGGCCACCACGTGGAACGTCTATGACTTCAAGGGCGATGGTGTGGCCTTGAGCATGTACAACACCGATGAAAGCATTGAAGGCTTCGCCCATAGCTGCTTCAAACTGGCCCTGGAGAAGCAGTGGCCGCTGTACATGAGCACCAAGAACACGATCCTGAAGAAGTATGACGGGCGCTTCAAGGACATCTTCGAGGACCTCTTTCAAAAGCACTACAAGGCCGAATTTGAAAAAGCCGGCATCACCTACGAGCACCGCCTGATCGATGACATGGTGGCTGCAGCCATGAAGTGGAGCGGCGGCTTTATCTGGGCTTGCAAGAACTATGACGGCGACGTGCAAAGCGACATCGTGGCGCAAGGCTTCGGATCCCTGGGCCTGATGACCAGCGTGCTGCTCACACCCGACGGAAAAACGATGGAGGCCGAGGCGGCGCACGGCACCGTAACGCGCCACTTCCGCCAGCACCAGCAGGGCAAGCCCACCAGCACCAACCCCATCGCCAGCATCTTCGCCTGGACGCGCGGCCTGGCTTTCCGCGGCAAGCTCGACGGCAACCAAGCCTTGGTGGACTTCGCCCACAAGCTGGAGGCCGTGTGCATCAGCACCGTTGAGGCGGGCAAGATGACCAAGGACCTCGCGGTGTGCATCCACGGCAGCAAGGTTTCGCCGAACCAATACCTCACCAGCGAGGCCTTCATGGCCGCGTTGCGCGAAGGATTGGAGCGGGGGTTGAAGTGAGTGCAGCGCAACTGCCGCATCTTCGCGCTGCATGAGCAGCATTCCTGAGCGTTGGATCCTCCTCGCGGCCTTCGCCGTGCTCCTGATCGCCGCCTGGTACAGCACCGGTTTCCAAAGCGCCGATGAGCATTACCAGGTGATCGCTTTCGCGGAGGCGGAACGGGGACACCAAGCAGTGGGATCTTTGCCCTGGGAACATGCGGCGCAGATCCGTTCCGCCTTGCTGCCTGCGATCTGCATGGCCGTGTTCAGCGCCGCACATTCCATCGGCGTGGAAGACCCGTTCCATTTGACGTTTCTGCTGCGCCTGCTCACGGCCCTGATGGCCTTTGGCACCGTCCTCTTCTTTGTTCGTGCAGTGCGCCCCACCGTGCGGCCCGAACTCCATCATGCTTTCGTGCTCCTCTCCTTTTTCCTGTGGTTCCTCCCCTTTCTGCACGTTCGATTCACCGGTGAAACCTGGTCCGGACTTTTTCTGTTGCTGGCCATGGCCCCGCTATTGTCCGGAGGGGCCGCAAGGTGGAAGTACGTGCAGTGCGGGCTTGCGCTCGGCTTGGCATTCATAAGCCGCCCGCCTGTGCTCGCCGCGGGTATCGGCATCGTGGCCTGGTTGGTGATGGTGCAGCACGCAAAGGCCCGCCATCTGCTTCAACTCTCCGCTGCATGCGCGGCGGGGGTGCTTGCGGGCATCGCCATCGACTCCTGGTTCTACGGCCAATTCACGGTAACAGCCTGGAACTACCTGCGGCTTGGCCTTTGGGGGAGTGCCGACCATCCGTTCACGGATTATCCCTGGTGGTACTACTACGCCTGGGTGTTCAAATACGGCATTCCCGTATTCGGCGCACTCATCCTGTTGGCCTTCGGGCTGCTCTGCGCATTCAAACCGCGCCACCTTTTGACCTGGGTGATCGTACCCTTCCTCTTGCTGCACATGGCATTGCCGCACAAGGAACTGCGCTTCCTCTTTCCGCTGGCGGACCT
>CALMYC010000180.1 GCA_937873385.1 uncultured Flavobacteriales bacterium
CGAACCGTTGAACTGCGCGTCCTGTTTGCCAGCGGCGGGGGATTGTGGGTCGTCTCCAGGGGCCCGCCCACTCGCGGGGCCGGCGGCGGCATCACCGGGGCAGGGGCCGCCCTGTGCGATGTGAAGCCGCGGGAGGAACTGGGCATCGGCAACTATGACGCGCCGTATTTCACGGACCTCCATGCCATGCTGCAGGCCGTGCCGGAGATCGATGTTGTGAACATCTGCACGCCAAACGGCCTGCATGTGCCGTTGAGCCTGGCAGCGCTGGACCTCAACAAGCACGTGGTGTGTGAAAAGCCCATGGGCCTTACGAAGGCGGACTGCGAGGCCGTTCTGGGCAAGGCCCTGCAAAAGCACCGGTACATTTTCGGGGTGATGCAAAACCGCTACAGCCCACCCAGCCAGTGGGTCAAGGAAATGGTGGAGCAGAAGCGCCTGGGCGAGATCTTCCTGGTGCAAGTGAACTGCTATTGGAACCGCGATGCCCGCTACTACAAGCCCGGCAGTTGGAAGGGCACGGCCGACCTGGACGGGGGTACGCTCTTCACCCAGTTCAGCCACTTCATTGACATCATGTACTGGCTGTTCGGCGACATCACCGACATCCACGGCCGCTTCGCCGACTTCAACCACCAGGACCTTACCGCGTTCGAGGACAGCGGCCTGGTGAACTTCCGCTTCCTCAATGGCGGCATGGGCTGCCTGAACTACTCCACCAGCGTGTGGGACAGGAACCTGGAGAGCAGCCTCACCATCATCGGCAGCAAGGGAAGCGTGAAGATCGGCGGGCAGTACATGGACCAGGTGGAGGTGTGCCATGTGCAGGATTACGAGATGCCCGTGCTGGCACCCACCAACCCCGCCAATGACTACGGTGCATACAAGGGCAGCGCCAGCAACCACCACTACATCATTGAGAACGTGGTGGATACCCTGAAGAACAACAAACCCATGACCACCAATGCCCTGGAAGGGTTGAAGGTGGTGGACATCATTGAACGGATCTACCAAAAAAAGGATGAACGGACTGTATGATCGGCTGAAGCGGAAAGAGGCGAAACTGGCGGTGATCGGCCTGGGATACGTAGGCCTGCCCATTGCCTTGGCCTTTGCACGCAAGCTAAAGGTGGTGGGCTTCGACATCAACCGGAAACGCGTGGACATGATGCGCCGTGGCGAGGACCCCAGCGAAGAATTGGACAAAGAGGCCTTTGCAGGCGCCGACATCCACTTCACGGCGGACATCGAGGACCTGCGCGACGTGGAATTCTTCATCGTGGCCGTACCCACGCCCATCGACCAACAGAACATTCCGGACCTCACCCCGCTCCTGGGCGCCACGCGCACCGTGGGCCAAGTGCTGAAAAAAGGCGACCACGTGGTTTTTGAAAGCACTGTATATCCAGGCTGCACCGAGGAAGACTGCGTGCCTTTGCTGGAACAGCTCAGTGGGCTCAAGTACATCACCGACTTCAAGGTGGGCTACTCGCCGGAACGCATCAACCCGGGCGACAAGGCGCACACCTTGGAGAGCATAGTCAAGGTTTCCAGCGGTTGCGACGCGGAAAGTGCCGAAACCGTGGCCAAGGTGTACGAACTGGTGGTGGCGGCGGGCGTACACCGGGCCCCCAGCATCAAAGTGGCCGAGGCGGCCAAGATCATCGAGAACACCCAGCGCGATGTGAACATCGCGCTCACCAATGAACTGTCCATCATCTTCAACCGGATGGGCATCAACACCTACGATGTGCTGGAGGCCGCAGGCACCAAGTGGAATTTCCTGAAATTCCAGCCCGGCCTGGTGGGCGGCCATTGCATCGGCGTGGACCCTTACTACCTGGTGTTCAAGGCGAAGGAACTCGGCTACCACGCGCAGATCATCGACAGCGGCCGCTATGTGAACGACAGCATGGGCGGGTACGTGGCCAAGCAGACCGTGAAGAAGATCATCGCCACCGGCACCAACCCCACCGATGCACATGTGCTGGTGATGGGTGCCACGTTCAAGGAAAATGTGACGGACATCCGCAACAGCAAAGTGGCGGACGTGGTAAAGGAACTCCAAAGCTTCAGTTGCCAGGTCGACGTCACGGACCCGCATGCGGACAGCGACGAAGTGAAACACGAATATGGATATGCGCTCACGCAAGCCATCAAGGGGCCCTATGATGCGATCATTGTGGCCGTGAACCACCGGGAGTATGCCGGGTATGACGAGGCCTGGTTCAAGGCGCACCTCAAACCCAACGGTGTATTGGTGGACCTGAAGGGCACTTACCGCAACCGGATCAATGACCTGGCCTACTGGAGCCTTTGAACCATGGGCCTCGAAAGACGGCGGCGCAGTGACAGTGAACAGCGGAAAACGGATCCGCGTACCTTCGTTTTCAACCCGTTTGAGGCCCCGGCATTGAAGGAATCCAGTGACATGAACGACCTGATCCCCAAGCGCACCCTTCTCATCACCGGCGGCGCTGGCTTCATCGGCAGCCACGTGGTGCGGCTCTTCGTGAAGAAGTACCCGCACTACGGCATCATCAACTTGGATGCGCTCACTTACGCCGGCAACCTGGAGAACCTGCGCGATGTGGAGGATGCAGGGAACTATGCGTTCGTGAAGGCCGATATCCGTGATGCGGCATCCATGGCCAAGGTCTTTGCGGAACACAAACCCGATGGCGTGATCCACTTGGCGGCGGAAAGCCACGTGGACCGGAGCATCAGCGACCCCATGGCGTTCGTGGAGACCAACGTTACCGGGACGGTGAACCTGTTGAACGCGGCGCGTGAAGCATGGAAGGGAGCCTTTGACGGGAAGCGATTCTACCACGTGAGCACCGACGAGGTATACGGCTCGCTGCACGATGGAGGCTTCTTCACAGAAACCACCCTGTATGATCCACAAAGCCCGTACAGCGCCAGCAAGGCCGCCAGCGACCACTTCGTCCGCGCTTACGGCAACACGTACAAGCTGCCCTTCGTGGTCAGCAATTGCAGCAACAACTACGGCAGCCACCAGTTCCCCGAGAAGCTGATCCCGCTGATGATCCACAACCTGCGCCAAGGCAAGCCGCTGCCGGTTTACGGCCAGGGGGAAAACGTGCGCGACTGGCTGTGGGTGGAGGACCATGCCCGCGCCATCGACGTCATCTTTCACAACGGCCTGAACGGCGAGACCTACAACATCGGCGGGCACAACGAATGGCGGAACATTGACCTCGTCCACTTGCTGTGCTCCATCATGGACCGTAAACTGGGCCGTGCCGCAGGGGAAAGCGCCAAGCAGATCACCTACGTCACGGACCGCGCCGGGCACGACCTTCGCTATGCGATCGATGCCTCCAAGATCGAACGCGAACTGGGCTGGGCGCCGAGCATCACCTTTGAGCTGGGCTTGGAACAGACCGTGGATTGGTACCTTGCGAACGACCCGTGGCTGCAAGCGGTAACCTCCGGAGCCTACCGTGACTATTACACAGCACAGTACGGCGAAAGGTGATGGGCTTGTTCAGCAACCTCCTCGGCAAGCGCAAGCCGGACCTCCCTCCGGTGGACCTGGGCCTCCTGAAATGCGACGTCCATTCGCATTTCATTCCCGGGATCGACGACGGAGCGCCCACCATCGAAGCCAGCCTGGAACTGCTGCACGCCATGCAGGAGATGGGCTATTCCAAAGTGGTGACCACGCCGCACAGCATGGCGGACGGCTATAAGAACACGCCTGAAGTGATCTTGGGCGGGCTGGAGAAATTGCGCCGCGCCGTCAAGGAGGCTGCGCTGGACCTGGAAGTGGATGCAGCTGCGGAATACTACCTGGACCACGCCCTGCTGGAAAACACGGCCAGCCAGAAACTGCTCACCTTCGGCACCGACATGGTGCTGTTTGAGCTGCCGTTCCTCAGCGAGCCTGCGGTGCTGTTCAACCTGGTGTTCGAGATGCAGACCCAGGGCTACCGCCCGGTGCTGGCGCATCCGGAGCGCTATAGCTTCTGGCACACGGACGCGGGCAGCATGGAAAAGCTCAAGGACCGCGGTGTGTTGTTCCAGTTGAATTTCATCGCACTGGCCGGTGCCTACGGCCCTGCGGTTGCCAAGGCGGCGGAAAAGATCATCGACCTGGGGTGGTATGAACTCGTGGGCAGCGACTGCCACAGCATGAAGCACATCGAGGCGATGCATGCCGCACGCACGGAACCGTACCTGCACAAGTTGATGGATAGCGGCAAGCTGATCAACGCGAAGCTGTAGATCACAGCAGGTGATTGAAGACCTGCAACCCTGCAATTGTAAAATTGCATTTTAGAATTGCAGGGTATTGTCCCAAGCAATCAAGCCTGTATGGCACCCCCGCGGCATGCATAAGCTTGCATCTTGCTTTGACAAAACCGAAGCAATACCTTCGGTTGAGCATGATGAAGGCAATGAGCGGGTCCTTGTGTTGCGCGTGTTTGGTAGCAGGGATGGTTCTACTCTTGTCCGGCTGCACCAAGGATGCCTTTGACCTGCGCAGTCAATACACCGGACCCTACTCCTTCACGGTCCAGATCCATGGCGCACATGGGGTGGGCCAGGATTGGCTCATCACCGATACCACCTATACCGATGCTGGCGCCGTGCTGAACGGCAGCCGGTCAGGCCTCATGGAGATCCAAGGCTCCAGCTTTGAACTTCAAGCAGTGCTGCACGAACATGGAAACCTCATCGGTTACTATAACCCTGGCTCAGGGAACTTCCCCACAACAGGAAGCATTGATTACACCTACAGGTCCAACTCTCCCTCCGGCAGTACGCGCTTCCACATTTCCGGCAACAAGCAGTAGTGTGGCATTGAACATGGCCCCCCACGCCGCACTTGTACTCTCGCAGGGTTTTCGCTTCGAGACCCTGCGCAACCAAGGCATGAGGATGAAGATTTGGCTTACCGAATGTGGATTATTTTCGCAGGGTCTCGAGGCAGGAGACCCTGCGTCGGGAAAAGGAACCAATTGATACGCTCACAGGGGCACCGCCACCGCACCCCGTGCAGGAAAGTATTGCACGCTCTCCGGATCCCGCGATCCTACGCCGCACTCGTCACCACCTCCTTGTTCACCTTCTTGAACAGCCCCTGCAGCACGTTCCCCGGTCCGCACTCGATCACGTTGAGCGCACCGGCACCGAGCATGTTGCGCATGCTCTGCGTCCAGCGCACCGGTGCGGTGAGCTGCGCGATGAGGTTGGCCTTGATGCGGGCAGGGTCCTTGCGGCCCGTAGCGTCCACGTTCTGAAAGACGGGGCAGCGCGGGTCCACGATGGGCGTGTAGGCAATGGCCGTGGCCAGCTCGGCACGGGCGGGTTCCATGAGCGGGCTGTGGAAGGCACCACCAACGGGCAGCAGTAAAGCACGCTTGGCTCCTGCTGCCTTCAAGGCTTCACACGCGGCATTCACGGCTTCCACCGTGCCGCTGATCACCAGTTGGCCGGGGCAGTTGTAGTTGGCCGGCACCACAATACCCGGGATCGACGCGCAGATCTCCTCCACCTTTTCATCCTCCAAGCCGAGGATGGCGGCCATGGTGCCGGGCTGGGCTTCGCAGGCTTTCTGCATGGCATTTGCGCGCGCGGCCACCAACTTGAGGCCATCGCTGAACTCCATGGCACCGGCGGCCACCAAGGCACTGAACTCGCCCAAGGAATGCCCCGCCACCATGTCGGGCTTGAAGGCATCGCCCATTGTTTTGGCCTTGATCACGCTGTGCAGGAAGATCGCCGGTTGGGTGACGTTGGTCTGCTTGAGGTCGTCCTCGCTGCCGTTGAACATCACATCGGTGATGTTGAAGCCGAGCACATTGTTGGCATGCTCAAAGAAGACGCGGGCGTTGGCATCGCTCTCGTAAAGCGCCTTCCCCATGCCGGGGAATTGGCTGCCTTGGCCGGGGAAGACATAAGCGTTCATGGGTGCGGGTATTGCGGCTGTGAAAATAGCGGAGTGCAGGCAATCGGCCGATGTTGCATCAGGTCTATCGCGTCTTAACAGCAGTGTACTGTGCGACGCCCTTCGGGGTCGATCACCGCGCAGGATGTGCTTTCAACGTTGTGTGACCCACTTCGGGGTCACCATTGGTACGCTTTCAGCTGACCCCAACGGGGTCATAAAGCGTAGCATTGGCGCGATCAACGGAGTTCGACCCCGAAGGGTGTCGCACCAAATCCCACGCCTGACCGGGAAATAAGACGCGATAGCCCTGGATGTTGCACAATTGAACGGGCCTTCGGCTCCGCTCGGGCCAGATCATCATTTCAACTATCGTAATCGATAACATTGGCCTGAGCAATAGCGAAGCGGCACTCCACAGCATGCGCAGCATGCGAGGAGCCGAAGGCCCGTTCAATTCTGCAAGTGCGAAACCGCGTATATCTGTTGCAGGTTAACAACGTCCTTGTAGAAGCCCGTCCCAAAAAGCGAAGGGTGGAAGGACGCTGCGCTCCATCCACCCTTCCCAAGATCATACACGGTCACTTCCTGTTGCCGAACAGGCGCAGCAGGGCGAGGAAGAGGTTGAGGAAATCCAGGTAGAGGCTGAGCGCGCCCATGAGGGCCATCTTCTGGGCCATTTCGGTGCCGCTCACCACGGTGCCTCCGAGGTTTTTCAGCCGTTGCATGTCGTAGGCGGTGAGGCCGGTGAAGATGATCACGCTGAGCACACTGATCACGTATCCCATGGTGTCGCTTTGCATGAACATGTTCACCACCATGGCAATCACGATGCCGATGAGGCCGATGAAGAGGATGCTGCCCAGCTTGGTGAGGTCGGTCTTGGTGGTGTAACCGGCCACCGCCATCAGGCCGAACACCGCAGCGGTGACCCCGAACACCATGGCGATGGATGTGCCCGTGTATGCCAGAAAGATGAACGAGAGGCTGGCACCGGTAAGAGCCGAATAGGCCACGAAGACCGTGAGCAGCGCGGTGCCGCTCAGTTTGTTCACCATGCCGCCCATGAGGAACACCAAGCCAAGCGGAGCCAGCATCACCACCCAGCCGAGGATGGTCATCTTGCCGGTGGTGAAGTCCACCAGGCGGGAAAGCAGGCTCATGTCATGGCCGAACCACCAGGCCACGCCGCCGCTGATGGCCAGGGCCAGGGTCATGTAGGTGAACACCTTGCCGACGAAGGCGCGCACCTCATCGGGGTTGGCCACGTAGCCGGGATGTGTGGCGGTTTCGGGGGCCAAGGAGGAGAGGGAACTGCGGAACATGGAGGTTCTGTGGTTTTAGTGGTCAGTGGAGCTTGGATGCGATGAGCTTGATGAACTCCTCGCGGGTGCGGTGGTCATCAAGAAAGATGCCGGTGAAGGCGGATGTCGTTGTGACACTGTTCTGCTTTTGGATGCCGCGCATCTGCATGCACAGGTGGGAGGCTTCGATCACCACGGCAACGCCCATGGGTTGGAGGGTCTCCTGGATGCAATCACGGATCTCGTTGGTGAGGCGCTCCTGCACTTGCAACCTGCGTGCAAAGGCGTCCACCACGCGGGGAATTTTGCTCAGGCCCACAATGTGCCCGTTGGGAATGTAGGCCACATGGGCCTTTCCGAAGAAGGGCAGCATGTGGTGCTCGCACATGCTGTACATCTCGATGTCCTTCACCAGCACCATCTGGCTGTATTTTTCACGGAACATCGCACTGCGCAGGATGGCCGCCGGGTCCATCTCATAGCCGTGGGTCAGGAATTTCAGGCTCTTGGCCACGCGCTCGGGCGTGCGCACCAACCCCTCACGCTTCGGGTCCTCACCCAATTCGGCCAAAATGTCGGTATAGTGCCCACTGAGGCGCTTTACCGCCACCAGGTCGAACTTGTCAATGCGCTGGTAGCCGTCCATCATGGGGGCATCATCGGCCCCGGCCGCATCATGTCGGTTCTTCTTGGTCGTTGGGTCCTTTTTTGCCATGGTCACGCACCAAAGTACTCCACGCTGTTGTTTTCCGTTTCCTGCAGCTTCACGCAGTGCAAGGTACCGCCAATGGCGGCAACGGGTTGCTCCAGTTGCTTCCAAATCGCAACCGCCAGGTTCTCCGTGGTGCTGCCCACGCCTTTCAGGAAGGGCACGTCCAAGTCCAAGTTCTTATGGTCCATCGGGTCGATCACGTGCTCGTGCATCAAGCGGCTCAAGTCGGAAAGGTTCACCACGAAGCCGGTTTCCGGGTCGGTGTTGCCCTTCACGGTAATCCACAGCTCATAGTTATGCCCGTGCCAATTGGGGTTGGAGCATTTGCCGAACACCTCCAGGTTCTTCTCGGCGCTCCAACCGGGATGCCCCAAACGGTGGGCGGCGCTGAAGCGTTCGCGGCGGGTGATGTGGACGATGGGCATGGCTGGAAAGGGTTGCAAAGGTAGGATGCGGACGCGCCGCACCTGGAAACGAAGCCAAGGCCCTCCGTATCTTCGCGCGTTCTACCCGAACCCGAAACCCTATGCTGGAGACCGCCTATTTGCGCAACCACCCCGAAGAGGCCCGCACACGCTTGGCCAAACGGAACATCGATGCGTCAGGGCTGCTGGCCAAGGCTTCCGAGCTGGATGAGTTGCGCCGGGGCACGCAGCAGCAGCTGGACGCTGAACTGGCGGCCATGAACGAGCAGGCCCGCGTGATCGGCGACCTGATGAAGGCCGGAAAACGCGAAGAGGCCGAAAGCGCCAAGGCCCGGACGGCGGAACTGAAGGACCGGATCGCCCAATTGAAGGAAGAACTTTCCGCCGCGGAAAAAGCCTTGGACGAGCACTTGTGGACCCTCCCCAACACGCCCCAGGAGCGCGTTCCCACCGGAAAAACCCCGGAGGACAATGTGACGGTGATGCAGAAAGGCGAGCTGCCGCAACTGCCCGCCACCGCCAAGCCGCATTGGGACCTGGGCGCGGAATATGGCCTTTTCAGCTTGGAGGACGGCGTGAAGCTCACCGGTGCCGGTTTTCCCGTGTACCACGGCCAAGGCGCCAAATTGCAGCGCGCGCTCATCGCCTTCTTCCTGGACCGCGCCATTGCCGCCGGCTATGTGGAAGTGATGCCGCCCTTGATGGTGAACGCCGACAGCGCCTTCGCCACAGGCCAGTTGCCTGATAAGGAAGGCCAGATGTACCACGCCACGGC
>CALMYC010000181.1 GCA_937873385.1 uncultured Flavobacteriales bacterium
CGATGGGCTCGCCGCGCCCGAGCTGCGTCTCGCCCATGTTGAGGACGATCGAGGCCCCGCCCAGCTGGAACATGCCGGCCTCGAAGGAGACGCGCGTGCGCGTGGAGCTCTTCTCGAACACCATCGCGAGCATCCGGTCCACGAGCGGCTGGTAGGCCACGTAGTTCTTGAA
This sequence comes from uncultured Flavobacteriales bacterium, assembly GCA_937873385.1. Lineage (GTDB taxonomy): Bacteria > Bacteroidota > Bacteroidia > Flavobacteriales_F > PHOS-HE28 > PHOS-HE28. The sequence continues at coordinate 173 of CALMYC010000181.1, forward strand.
CCGCTCCTTGATGACGCGCGTGCGCTTGAAGAGGTGCTCGATGTTCTTCAACCGGCCTGTGATCAGGTTGTCCATGCCGATCACATGGTAGCCCTCCTCCAGGAACCGGTCGCAGAGGTGCGACCCCAGGAAACCGGCGGCACCGGTAATGAGCACGCGATCCTTTTCCGTGGAACTGGCACGCTTGGTGGCAGGCTTTTTCTTCGGGGGGGTGGCCTTCTTTGCCATGTCAGGCTTTGGCTTTGATGGGGGCATTGACCGGCTGGCGACCAACGCTGACATAGTGGAACCCATGGTGCTTCATCTCATCGAGGTCGTACAGGTTGCGGCCATCGAAGATGATCTTCTCCTTCAGCAGTTTTTCCACTCTTCCCAATTCCGGGTTGCGGAAGGCGGCCCATTCCGTGGCAATGATCAGCGCGTCGGCATTTTCCAATGCGGCATACTCATCCGCGGCATAGACCACCTGATCACCGATCAACTTGCGCACATTGTCCATGGCTTCCGGGTCGAATACGCTCACGGTCGCCCCGGCCTTCACCAAGGCATCGATCATGTACAGTGCGGGCGCCTCGCGGATGTCGTCGGTGTCCGGTTTGAAGGCCAGGCCCCACAGCGCGAAGTGCTTGCCGCGCAGGTCGTCGCCGAAGTGCGCTTTCACCTTGTCCACCAGCGTGGTCTTCTGGCGTTCGTTCACTTTCATCACGCTGTTGATGATCTGAAAGCGGTAACCGGCTTCCTCACCGCTATGGGCCAGCGCCTGCACGTCCTTGGGGAAGCAGCTGCCGCCATAGCCGATGCCCGGGAAGAGGAAGCGCTTGCCGATCCGGCTGTCGCTGCCGATGCCGATGCGCACCTTGTCCACGTCGGCGCCCACGGCCTCGCAGAAGTTCGCGATCTCGTTCATGAAGGTGATCTTCACCGCAAGGAAGGCGTTGGCTGCATACTTCGTGAGCTCGGCGCTGCGCTCGTCCATGAAGATGATGGGGTTGCCCTGCCGCACAAAGGGCTTGTACAGGTCCTCCATCACCTTCTGCGCACGGGCACTGCTGGTGCCCACCACCACGCGGTCGGGCTTCAGGAAGTCGTCCACGGCAAAGCCTTCCCGTAAAAATTCCGGATTGCTCACCACGTCGAAGGGCACCTTGGCGTGCTTGCCCACCGCGTCCCGCACCTTTTCTGCGGTGCCCACGGGCACGGTGCTCTTGTCCACGATCACCTTGTAGTCCGTGATGATCTTGCCCAGCTCGTTGGCCACGCCCAGCACGTACTTCAAGTCCGCACTGCCGTCCTCACCGGGCGGGGTGGGGAGGGCCAGGAAGATGATCTGGGCCTGGTCCACCGCTTCCTTCAGGTTGGTGGTGAACAACAGGCGGCCTTGGCGGATGTTCCGCTCGAACAATACGTCCAAGTGCGGTTCATAGATGGGCACTTCGCCGGCCTTCAGCTTCTTTACCTTTTCCTGGTCGATGTCCACGCAGACCACGTGGTTGCCGGTTTCGGCGAAGCATGTGCCGGTGACGAGACCTACGTATCCTGTTCCTACTACTGCAATGTTCATGTTGGGTCACGGGTCTTGCGGCGCACTTGGGCCGGCCACCCGCGGGGCTTTGCTTAATGGTTGAAGAATTCCTTCACCGCCTTGGTGATGTGGTCGATCTGGTCTTGTTGGAGTTCCGTGCTCATCGGCAGCGAGATCACTTCCCCGGTCAGTTGCTCGGTGGCGGGCAGCGAGCCTGCCGGTTGGCGAGCGCCCTTGTACGCATTTTGCAGGTGGCAGGGTACAGGGTAGTATACCATGGCCGGGACCTCACGGGATTCCAAGTGTTGCTTCAACGCATCGCGGCGGTTGCCGGCCACCCGCAAGGTGTATTGGTGGAACACGTGCGTGCTGTAGCTGCTGCGCTCAGGAACGGAAAGCCCCGGGATGCCGGAGAAGGCCGCATCATAGGCCGACGCAGCCTGCCGGCGGGCTTTGGCGTACTCATCCAGGTGCCGCAGTTTGATGCGAAGGATGGCTGCCTGCATGGAATCCAACCGGCTGTTCACGCCCACCACCTCATGGTAGTAGCGCCGGTCGCTGCCGTGGTTGCACACCCGGCGGATCTTGTGCGCCAGTTCATCGTCGTTGGTGAAGAGGGCGCCACCATCGCCATAGCACCCCAGGTTCTTGCTGGGGAAGAAGCTCGTTACGCCGATGTCGCCCATGGTGCCGGACTTGCGTTTGCCGTTTGCCCCGCTGTGGTCGGAACCGATGGACTGGCACGCATCCTCCACCACGGACAGCTTGTGTTCGCGCGCAATGGCCAGGATGGCGTCCATGTCGGCGCTTTGGCCGAAGAGGTGAACGGGCACGATGGCCTTGGTCTTCCCGGTCACTTTGCGCGCCACGTCGGAGGGGTCCAGGTTGAAGGTGCCGGGAAGCACATCGGCGAACACGGGCACCAGGCCCAGCAACGCCAGTACCTCCACGGTGGCCACGAACGTGAAGGAGGCGGTGATCACTTCGTCACCGGGCTTCAGGCCCAAGGCCATCATGGAGATCTGCAGCGCATCGGTGCCGTTGGCGCAACCGATCACGTGCTTCACGCCCAGGTAGGCCGAGAGCTCCTTTTCAAAGCTCTTCACCTCAGGCCCGTTGATGAACGCGGTGCTGGTGATCACGTTCATCAGCGCTGCGTCCACGTCAGTCTTGATCTTCTCATATTGGCCGAGCAGATCGACCATTTGAATGGGTTTCATGGAAGGCTTGCGTGCTATGGGCTTTGCCCGGTCCGGCCGGGACAAGGCGCGAAGGTAATGAGCGGTGCAATCGGTGGGCACGCCGTGATCATTCCGCGTTCGGGAGCTTGCATTCCGGCACTGCTTGCGGGGCTAACTTCGCGGCCCCATGGGTCTGCGATCGTCCTTCCTTGCCCTCGTGTGCATCCTCCTGAACGCACCTTCCTTTGCGCAGGGCGGCATTGAGGATACCTCCATCGCCATGGTGCCCATCACCCTGAGCTACGCCTACCAATTGCCCGGTGGCGACCTGGGCAACCGCTTCGGGCCGAACCACAATGTGGGGCTGAGCGTCACCCGCAAGTTCAGGAGCAATTACTCCCTCGGGCTGGAAGGAGCGTTCATCTTCGGGAACCAGGTGCAGGACAAGAGCATGCTCCGGGATATCACCACGAGTAACGGGGTGATCGTGAACCAGGACGGCAACCCGGCCAAGATCCTGCTCTATGAGCGCGGCTATACCGTGATGGCCGTGGCCGGGAAATTGATGCCCATCGCAGGGCCCAACCCGAACAGTGGCATTCTATTGAAGCTCGGTGCAGGCTACATGCGGCACAAGGTGCTGATCGAAAGCCAGAATGACGTGGTGCCTGCCTTGGAAGGCGAATACGTGAAAGGATACGACCGCCTTGCAGCCGGGCCCGCAGCGTTGTTCTTCGTGGGTTACCAGCACCTCAGCAACAACCGGCGCATCAATTTCCTGGTCGGCTTTGAGCTGAACATGGGCTTCACGCAATCCCTGCGACCGTACAATTTCGATGCGCGCCGGGCGGACACGGGCACGCACTTCGACGGGTTGAACGGCCTGCGGGTGGGCTGGACGCTGCCCATCTACAAGGCCCGCGACAACCGTGAGTACTACCGCTGATGCCGCTGTTCTACGACCTGGGCATCGGGGCGTACCACGGCGCGATCCGGCTTTCATCGCCTTGGAACCCGAAGGCTGCTGCTTGGGTGCAGGGCCGTGCGCAATTGTGGAAACGGTTGGAACAGGCCGCGCCACGCCTGCAAGGATGCCTTTGGATGCACTGCGCCAGTGTGGGCGAGTTTGAACAGGGCAGGCCCGTGCTGGAGGCGATCAAAGCCCAACGCCCTGACTTGCCGGTGCTGCTTACCTTCTTCAGCCCCAGCGGCCATGAAGCCCGCAAACAAGAGCCGCTGGCCACGCACGTGGAGTACCTTCCACCGGACAGCCGTTCCAATGCGGAACGATTGCTGCACCTGGTCCGCCCTTCGGCGGCCATCTTCGTGAAGTACGAGTTCTGGTACCATCACTTGCAGGCGTTGCAAAGGCACCGTGTGCCTGTGTTCCTGGTCTCGGCCTTGTTCCGCAAGGACCAGCCCTTTTTCAAATGGTACGGGAGTGCATGGCGGAGCATGCTTCGTTGCTTCACGCACATCTTCACACAGGATGAAGCCTCGTTGCGATCGCTGGAAAGCCTTGGTTTGAACACTGCTTCGGTTGGTGGTGATACCCGCTTCGACCGCGTGGCGGCCATTGCTGCCTCAACGGATGAACTGCCCCTGGCTCGTGCTTTTGCGGGAAACAGCCCCGTGCTGGTGTGCGGCAGCACTTGGCCGGAAGACGAGGCGTTGTTGGTGGCAGCGATGGCCAATACTGCGAAGACGGCCCCGAAGTGCATCATGGTTCCGCATGAATTGAAGGATGAACAATTGGCGGCGATCGAACGGACCTTCCCCAAACCATTGGCGCGTTGGACTGAACTGGAACATAGCCCGTTGAACAGCGTGGCGGCCATGCTGGGCGCGGAAAACAAGGGCACTTTGCTGGTGGACCGCATGGGCCTCTTGGCCCGCCTGTACCGCTACGGCAGCGTGGCCTATGTGGGCGGCGGTTTCACGGGCGGCATTCACAGCCTGTTGGAAGCCGCTGCCTGGGGCGTGCCGGTGATCTTCGGGCCCAAGCACCGCAAGTTCCCCGAGGCACAGGGCTTGATCGATGCAGGTGCAGGGCAGGAAGTGCGCAACGCTGCGGAATTGCAAATGGCCTTGGGCCGATGGCTGGATGATCCGCAGGCGCTGGGGAAAGCTTCCGAGGCGGCGGCCCGCTATGTGAAGGAGCGGAGGGGCGGGGCAGGGCGGGTGGCCGGTGCGGTGATGGCGGCAATGTGAAAGGATAAGTATGGACACAATGGACGCGGAAAGCGTCCATTGGTGTCCATTGAGCCCCCACTACTTCAACTTCGGATTCCCCCCATGCCGATCAGCATCGCGCCGCGTGCGCGTCTCCATCTTCTTCCGCCAGGCTGATCCCAAGTCGGTGTCCGTTTGGTTCGCCAGGCACAGCACCACGAAGAGCACGTCGGCCAGCTCCTCGCCGAGGTCCTTCGGCTTGTCACTTTCCTTTTCGCTTTGTTCCCCGTAACGCCGTGCCATGATGCGGGCCACTTCGCCCACTTCCTCGGCAAGGATGGCCATGTTGGTGAGCTCGTTGAAGTAGCGCACGCCGATCCTTTGGATCCATTCATCCACCTCGCGCTGCAAGGCGGCCACTTCGCCGCCTGCCCTTCCCGGTCCTTCTTGCATGGCGTCTGGAATTTTCACGCTTTCAATTTGCTGTCGATCACAATGGTCACCGGGCCGTCGTTCACCATGGACACCTGCATGTCCGCGCCGAACTCACCACTGCGCACGGGGTTGTGTACCAGCTCGCTGAGGAGCTGTTTGGCCCGCAGGTAGAGCGGAATGGCCTCCTCCGGCCGTGCCGCACGGATGTAGCTGGGGCGATTGCCCTTTTTGGTGCTGGCGTGCAGGGTGAACTGGCTTACCAGCAACAGTTCGCCATGTGCCTCATTGATGTCCAGGTTCATCACGCGGTCCGCATCGGGGAAGAGGCGCATGCGGGCCACTTTGCCGCAGAGCCATTCCAGGTCGGCCCCCTGGTCGCCCACCTCCATGCCCAACAGGACCAACAAGCCCGGGCCGATGCGTGCATGCTCCGTGCCGCCGATGTGGACGGCAGCTTCCGAGACCCGCTGGACCACGGCGCGCATCAGTAACCGACGGAGCGAAGGAAGTGCTCCTTGTTGTCCAGCTTCAGTTTTTCCGGGCCGCTCACCGAATTCAGCCAAGTGCCGTACATGGGGTTGGGCAGCATGATGAAGTAGCGTTCCAGCGTATCCCGCAGCGCATCCACGTGCGGCTTGCCATGGTCCACGCCGCGGGCCTTGAAGCTCTCATCGAAATCCGTGAGCTGGTCGCCCACGAGCAAGGCGATGTAGTGCGTTTGGGCCACTTCGGCACGCCGTGCGGTCTTGTCGCTGGTGCCCGCCATGGGCAACACGTGCGCCTCATCGGCCATGGGGAACCCGGTTTCCCGCAGGTTCTTGATCGTGGCTGCTTCCTCGTCCATTTCCCGGTTGGAGATGTAGTACACCTCACAACCTTTGCCCACCGCGTAGGTCAGGAAATCCACGGCACCCGGCAAGGCTTTGGCGCTGGCCAGTGCCGTCCACTTCTTCCATTCCACCGGGGTGAACGTGCGCCCGCTCGCGGCATCCGTCGCATTGCTGGGGCTGTTGTCCAGAACGGTTTCATCGATGTCCACGATCACCGCCGGTGGCTTCGTGTGCGGCCGGGCCAGGTTGGCGTCCAGGCGGATCCTTGCCAGCTCATAGCCCTGCTGGTAGAGCCGGTGTACTTCGGCGGAACTGTTCTGGTAGATCACGGCGTCCACATTTTGTTGGGCGAGACGGGCATGTGCGTCAGGTGCGGAGGCGGCCTGCACGGTGGGTACGGTGGTGCGGCAGGCGGTGATCAAAAGCAAGCCCAGGCTCATAACTGCGGGGACTGATCGTTGATTGTTCATGTGGGGAAGGCAACTGCCGGACAAAGTAAACGGCATTGGGCCTTGTGGCGTGGTTGATCTTCCTGTTTTCATGCCGTTCAGAGGGATGAGCGCCATCAGTACAACGGGCGCTCAACCCTGTACCTTTGCACCTCGAAAATGGACACAACCACAACGCTTCCGCCCAAAAAGGTGGAGGCTCGCGAAAAGGTGGTGATCCTCTTTGCCGGCGACAGCGGCGATGGGATCCAGCTCCCCGGGCCGCAATTCACCGACAGTAACGCGCTCTTCGGCAACGATGTGAGCACCTTCCCCAATTCCCCCGCCGAAATCCGCGCACCGCAAGGTACATTGGCTGGTGTCAGCGGCTTCCAATTGCACTTCGGAAGCGTGGACGTCTTCACACCCGGCGATACCTGCGATGTGCTGGTGGTGATGAACGCCGCGGCACTGAAGGCCAACCTCGGCAAGCTGAAGCACGGCGGCACCATCATCGCCAACAGCGATGGCTTCGACAGCAAGAACTTGCGCTTGGCGGGCTATCCCGACATGGAGAACCCGCTCACCGACGGTTCGCTGGACAACTACGTGCTGCACAGCGTGGACATCACCAAGCTGACGCGCAACTCGCTGGAGGGCACCTCGCTCGGCATGAAGGAGAAGGACCGCAGCAAGAACATGTTCGTGCTCGGCTTCATCCACTGGATGTACAGCCGTACGCTGGACCGGTCGCGCGCCTTCATCGCCAATAAGTTCAAGAACAAGCCGGACCTGCTGGAGGCGAACCTGAAGGTGCTGCAGGCCGGCTACAACTACGGCGACACCAGCGAGACCTTCACTACGCGCTTCGAGGTGAAGCCCGCGCCCATGCCCAAGGGCACATACCGCAACATCACCGGGAACCAGGGGATCGCCATCGGCCTCATCGCCGCCGCGCAGAAGGCCGGGCTGGAACTGTTCTATGGCAGCTATCCCATCACCCCGGCCAGCGACATCCTGCACGAGCTCTCGCGCAACAAGCATTTCGGCGTGAAGACCTTCCAGGCGGAGGACGAGATCGCCGCGATATGCTCAGCCATCGGTGCCAGCTACGGGGGTGCGCTCGGCGTCACGGCCAGCAGCGGACCGGGCATCGCTTTGAAAGGCGAGGCGTTGGGCCTGGCCTTCATGTTGGAGGTCCCGCTCATTGTGGTGAACGTGCAGCGGGGCGGGCCCAGCACCGGCCTGCCCACCAAGACCGAGCAGGCCGATCTGTGGCAGGCGATCCACGGCCGCAACGGTGAAGCACCGGTCCCGGTGATCGCGGCGAGCAGCCCCACGGATTGCTTTGAGATGGTATATGAAGCGGTGAAACTCGCCGTGGAGCACATGACGCCGGTGATCCTGCTCAGCGACGGCTACATCGCCAACGGCGCGGAGCCCTGGCGCTTCCCGGAAGCGAAGGACCTGCGGCCGATCACACCGCCCGTCATCCCGAGCGGCGACGAAGGAGACGCGAAGGGATCTCGGGCGGATTTCTTCGACGAAGCAGGTCGCTTCCTGCCCTATGCACGCGATGCACGCGGCGTGCGTCCTTGGGCCATTCCCGGTATGAAAGGCTTGCAGCACCGCATTGGGGGCATTGAAAAGGAGGACAAGACCGGCAACATCAGCTATGATCCGCAGAACCACGAGCTGATGGTGAAACTGCGCGCCGAAAAAGTGCAGCGAATTGCCGACACCTACCGCCCCATCCGCTTGGACAGCGGCCCTGCGCAAGGCGAACTGCTGATCGTCGGCTGGGGTTCCACCTCCGGCGCGATCCGCACGGCGGCGTTGGAGTTGCAACAGGAAGGACACAGCGTGGCGCACGTCCACCTGCGGCACATGTTCCCCTTCAACAAGGGGTTGCGCGGCTTGCTGAAGCAGTATGACAAGGTGCTAGTGCCAGAGATGAACAGCGGCCAATTGCGCCAGCTGCTGCGCGCCGAGTACCTGGTGGATGCGAAAGGTTTGAACAAGGT
>CALMYC010000182.1 GCA_937873385.1 uncultured Flavobacteriales bacterium
TTGGTGTTCTCGAGATTCGCTTCGGCCAGCTTCACCTGCGCGCGGGCGCTGCCGAGCTGCGCGGCGAGCACGTCCACGCGGGTCTGGGCATTCTCCAGTTCGGAGTCGGCGATGAGTCGCTCCTTCTGCAACGCCGCGGCGCGCTCCAGGTCTCGGCGCGCCTGCACCAGCTGCGCTTCGTACTGGCCCAGGTTCGCGCGCGCGGCGCCGAGCGCGGCGCGATAGTCGGCATCCTCGAGCCGGGCGATGACCTCGCCGGTCTCCCCGTCGAAGACGACGGCGCCCTTCTCGATCTCGCGCTGCACCTCAGCCGTGGCATCCCTGAACTGGCGCAGGGCACGGCCCATTGTGCGCGCCACCTCCGGCACGCCTTTGCTTCCGAAGAAAAGCAGGACGAAGAGGAGGATCACCATCAGCTCCCCGCCACTCACGTCCAAAAAGAGAAGTACATGCATGTGATGGGCCAAAAGTAGGAAGCCCCGCCGAGGCGGGGCTTCACAAGATCGGTCAATGGTCCAGCATCAGGCCTTGGCCGGGACCGGGCTCTCTTCCTTGTGCAGGTCCACCACGATGGCGGATGCAATGAAGATGGACGAATAGGTACCCACGGCGATACCGACCAGCATGGCAAACACAAAGCCCTTGATGGAGTCGGCCCCGAAGAGGAAGATCACCAGCAGCACGATCAACACGGTGACCGAGGTGTTGATGGTGCGGCCCAAGGTGGAGTTGATGGCCTTGTTGAACACCTCCGCCCACGGGTCCCGCCGGTGGTCCTGCAGGTATTCGCGGATCCGGTCGTACACCACCACGGTGTCGTTGATGGAGTAGCCGATCACGGTGAGGATGGCGGCAATGAAATGCTCATCCACTTCGAGGCTGAACGGCATGACGGAATAAAGGAGCGAATAGAGCCCCATGATGATCAAGGCATCATGCGCCAGCGAGATCACGGCACCGATGCCGAAGCGCCAGGTGCGGAAGCGCAGGAAAATATAGATGAAGATGAAGGCCAGGGAAAGCCCCACCGCCCACCAGGCATGGATGCGGATATCATCGCTGATGGTGGGGTCCACTTTGCGGGACTCCAGTGGTGCGGCCGCACCCATGGGCTGCAGGGTGGCGTTGAGCTTGCCCTCCACCGTGGCATCCGCGTCCTTGGCGGTGCTGTTCACCAGGTAGTTGGTGGTGATCTTCACCTGGTCCGTACCTCCGTAGGTCTTCACCGAGACGGCGCTTTGGGTATTGTCCTCGGTCTTGAAGGCATCCTCCAGGGCACTGCGCACCTGCTCCACGTCCACCGGCTTGTCAAACTTCACCACATACTGGCGGCCACCGGAGAAATCAACCCCGTAATTGAACCCGCGGGTGAACATGGAAACGAGGCCGGCGAGAATGACGGCACCCGAAATGAAGTAGAACAGGTGCCGCTTGGACATGAAGTCCACCTTGGCATTCAGGAAGAGGTCCTTGTTCCAGGAATGCCAGAAGGTGAGCGATTTGCCCTTTTCCAAGCGGCGGTCAATAATGAGGCGGCTGATGAAGATGGCGGTGAAGAGCGAAGTGACGATACCGATGGCCAACGTGGTTGCAAAGCCCTTGATGGGCCCGCCGCCGAAGAAGTACAGGATGAGCGCCACCACAAAGTGCGTGACGTTGGCATCGATGATGGCGGACATGGCGTGCTTGTAACCGAGGTCCACCGCGGTTTTCATGGCCTTTCCATGGCGCAGCTCCTCCCGGATCCGTTCATTGATCAGCACGTTGGCATCCACGGCCATACCCACCGTAAGGATGATACCGGCGATGCCGGGCAGGGTGAGCGAGGCCTGGATGGAGGCCAGGGTGCCCATGAGGATGAAGATGTTCGCAAGCAGCGCCACGTTGGCGATCCATCCGGAGCCGTTGTAGTACACCACCATGAAGACCATCACCAGTAACATGGCGATCACGAAGGACCAGAGGCCGTTGGTGATGTTCTCGGCACCGAGCGAGGGCCCCACGACGGTTTCATCAATGATGCGTGCGGGGGCCGGCAGGGCACCCGCTTTGAGCACGTTGGCCAGGTCAGTTGCTTCTTCCAACTGCTTGTTGCGGTCGTCGGCACCGCCCATGGTGATGCTGCTGCGTCCGCCGGGGATCTCACCCATCACGTTGGGGGCTGAAACCACGTTGCCGTCCAGCACGATGGCGATCTGCTTGCCCACGTTCTCACCGGTCATGAGCTTCCATTTCTGGCCTCCCTCCTGGTTCATCTGCATGCTCACCTCGGCATCGCCCTTCATGTCGAAGTCCTGGCGGGCATCGGTGATGTAGCTGCCGTCCAACTTGGGCTTTCCGCCGCGTGGGCCGCGCAGGGCATAAAGGGCCATGAAATCCTTGGACTTCCCGTCGGCAGTGGCCATGCGCACCGGCTTGGCGCTCCAGGCCAGTTTCAGCACTTGGCTGGGGTCCGGGCTCTTGGGCGGCGCCATGCGCAGCAGCTTGTTCACCACGGCGGTGTCCACCACGGCGGCGTAGCCCACCACGGCCCCGCGCACCACCTGGTTGTTCATGATGTTGAGCTGTAGTCGGTTTTTGTTGAGCAGCGGGCTGCGGGCCAGGCTTTCCTCATCGGTGAGGTTGGAATCGTTTCCAAGACTGTCCGCAGCCAGTACGTTGGCCAGGCTGTCCTGCTTGGGTCCATTGGCCGTTGCCTCCAAGGTATCCGCCACGGATTTGTCAGCCGCCGTCTTTGCGGTATCCGCGGCCAGCTCGGCTTTGCGTGCTTTCTTGATGCTGTCCTGCCGGGCGATCTCCGGGTGCTGCATGGCGGCCAACTTCTGGTTGGTCTCGTCCAGCTTCATGTACACGTCGCTGTTGTCGAAGGTTTCCCAGAACTCCAGGTTGGCGGTGCTTTGCAGCACGTTGCGGACCCGCTCCTTGTCCTTTACCCCGGGCAGTTCGATCTGGATCCGGCCACTGAGGCTTTGTTTCTGGATGGTGGGTTGGGCCACGCCGAATTTGTCGATGCGGGTGCGAAGGATCTTCTCGGTGTTGTTCAGTGCGATCTGCGCTTGCTGGCGCAAGGAGGAGATGATCTGGTCATTGGAGCTCTCCCGGGGGAACATGGTGGCGTTGTCCTGGGTGCTGAAGATGGCCGCCAATGAACCGTTCGGGGCCACCTTTTTGAACTCCTCGTCAAACAGGGTAATGAAATCCTTGTCGCTGCTGGTCTGGCGGTTCCGGGCGTTCACCAAGGCCGCGTGGAAGGCGGGGTCCTGGCTGTTGCCACTGAGGTTCTCCACCAGTTCCGGGATGTCCACCTCCAACGTGACGGCCATACCACCCTTGAGGTCAAGGCCGAGGTTCATTTCCTTTTCCTTGCACTCCTTGTAGGTATAGCCCAACCCCGGGTACACCACATCGTGGTCATGCGCCTGGATGTAGCTGTTCTCAAAGGCGAGGTGTACCGAATCGTAATCCAATCCCTTGTTCGCAGGCACTGCGAGCACGGAATCGGCGTACTCCACGGCCAATTTGGCTGCTTTGCGCTCGAACTTGTTCGTAAAAATGGAGAACGATAATTGCCAAAGGCAAGCGAGCGACAGCAGGATGGTAAACACCCAGAGCGCACCTTTATTCTGCATGAGGAGATACTGGTTGGTTGGTCGAAGGGAGCCAAAGGAACCGGGTGTGCCCGGTCAATGGGGCGGCAAATATAGAAGGATAGCGTTGCGCGAAGCCAAGGATCCCAAGGGACTTCTAAATCAGGGGTTCCGGGCACCGGGAACTTCCGGCATGCATGGCGTGGCTAACTTCGTGCGCCCCACGTCGCACCACCGGGCATCCATCCAAACCATCCTTTCCGTGAAACGCATCCTTCCGATGGCCGCACTGTGCACCTGTCCTCTTTGGGGAGCAGCGCAAGGCAATCTCACTTTTGCCCCCAACATTCCCGTGCTGCGGGGCGGCGAAGCGCTCTCGATGGCCTGGGGCGGCGGACTCAATTCGCCCATGATCTCGGCCATCGACCTGGACCAGGACGGGCTGCAGGACATCTTCATCCTGGACCGTTCAGGGGACAAACCGGTGTTCCTCCTGAACACCGGCGCGCCCGGCCAAGCCCAGTACAAGCCAACACATGCGTATGACGACGTGTTTCCGTTCCCGTTGTTGCATGATTGGGCCCTGATGCGCGATTACAACTGCGACGGCAAGGCTGACATCTTCGCCTACACCAATGGCGCTTTCGCGGTATACCGCAACACGAGCGACGCGAATGGCCTGTCGTTCACCCTTGCATCAGGCCAGGTGGGCAGCAACTATGTGCCCACATTCAGCCCCAACCTCTACATCAGCAACGTGGACCTTCCGGGCATCGCGGACATGGACGGCGACGGGGACCTGGACGTGCTCACCTTCAGCATTTGGGGCTCCAACTACCTGGAGTACCACAAAAACCTGAGCATGGAGCAATACGGCACGTGCGACAGCCTGGTGTATGAGGTACGCAGCCGTTGCTGGGGCATGTTCCAGGAGTCCATAGCCAGCAATTCCTTGACGCTGAACATCCCTTGCACGGACAATGTGCCAAACCCGGAATTGGGCCTGCATGGGGAGCCCGGCATCCACGGGCCGGAGGGGGAGCGCGCCCATTCGGGCAGCACGGTGCTTCCGTTGGACCTGGACGGTGATGGGGACATGGACCTGATCTTGGGTGATTTCCTGTCGCCGGACCTGATGGCCCTGACCAATGGCGGCACGTTGGCCCATGCCCAGATGATCTCGGTGGACACCTTGTTCCCCGTGTACGACCAGCGGGTTTATTTCCAGCAATTCCTGGCCCCCTTTCAAGTGGACATCGACGGGGACGGGATCCGCGACCTTGTGGTGGCACCCAATTCCACCACGGGATCGGAGAATGCGCATGGTGTGTGGTACTACCGGAATAGCGGCACGGACGCAGCGCCGTCGTTCCATTTCCAACAGAACGACCTTTTCCAGCGGGACATGCTTGAT
>CALMYC010000183.1 GCA_937873385.1 uncultured Flavobacteriales bacterium
GGGCCCGGGCGGCGGCGAGCCAGCCGGCATGCAGCCGGTCGGCGTAGGTCACCGCCAGCAAGCCCACGTCGCGCCGGTCCTCGGCGATGAGGGCCACGGCATCGATGGCCTCGGGCGTCACCGCCCCCTGCACCACCAGGTGGCCGACCCCCTTGCGGGGGCCGTGGACCTCCCCGCGGATCCCCCCCGCCAGCGCTTGAACTGGTCGGATCCTTCCAGCAATGCGATCACATCCCGGCTTTCCCGGCATGTCTGCACTTGGACCCCAAGCTGTTCAGCCTTCCGAAGGGACCGCCTGTGGTTCTCGCTATATCCGGCACGCAATTCATCCACCGGCTTGTTCAACCGCAGCATGTGGTTGATGCGCCGTTCGGTGCGGAATTGGGCCAGAGGGGGTAGTGAGGCCGGCTGTACGCATATGTCCGCATACCGGATATGGCCCGGTATGGCTTGCAGGAACCGCTGCACTTCTCCGGCGTCCTGCACAGGCGAGAACGGGCCGCAGTGCTGGACCAGAATGGGCTGGAAGAGGTAGTGGATGCCGAACTTGCTGCGGTGGGCCAGCGGCATGCAGGCACCGCTTTCCGAATCCACCAAGGCATCCCAGCCCGGTGCCGTTGCATCCAATGTGTTGTACGACCCATACCAGGAGGAGTTCACACAGGCGGAAAGATTACGCTCCCAGGCAACGGGATCGATCTCCTCATGGCGCATGTACTTGATCATGGCCTGGCGTATGCAAGTACGGCTTTAGCCACCACCTCCCACCCGTGCTCATCACCGTAGCCGCTTAGGAAGCGTTCATGCCACACGGATATGAACCGTCCCTTCACCCTGCGCACGGCGTCTGCCATCCGGCAAGCCTCCGCAATGGCCTCCTCGGGTGACAGCTTGAGCTTGTAGCATAGTGCGCTGTCCATTACGGCGAAGGGGTACACCGTCAATGCGGTTTGTGCGTTTGCCGCAAGGTCGAAAAAAGGAAACGGCGTGCATGTGCCGGCACGAAACCCCGCCCTGTCCGCCAGTCCCATGCTGTGTTCCTCCCGGATCCCGGCTTGTGCGAGCCGCGTGTAGGTTTCCGGCAACCGCATGCGCAGGAAATGCTGTCTCGAACGGACCACGGGCTTTCCAAGCACAGCCTCCAACCGTTGCTTCTCCAACTCCAACTGAGCCGGTTCATCAGAACTGGCGTATCCTGGATGGAGCCCGACACCGGCTCGTTCACCGGCGAGGGCCAACACACGACTCTTGGACGGATCGCGCCCATCTATGGCATGGACATGCGCTCCTTTTTTCGCCACTACAAAGTTGATAATCCCTTGGTCGCCGTAATGCACGGCAAGGTTCAGGAATGCCTCGTGGACCGCATAAGGGTCCGGCGATCTGCCCAGCACAACCGCGGCCCGGTCAAGCACTCGCCGGGGCTTCCCGTTCAGCATGTCTCGAATGCCCCCCCCTACGCTGCGCCACAGCGGTCGCCCCAAGTACATTGCACCGTTGTCCGCATCCAGTGTGGCCGTTTGAGCGTACGTGCGGCGCAATTCCGGCACACGTGGATCGAAGGCCCGCCATGCATCAGCCAGCAGGATGGTCCATTCATCCACTACCGGCCTGTCCAAGTAGCCGTTCCGGGCGGCGTGGAGCGCACTCGTCAGCGGCCTTCCATGATCATCCCGCTGGATGGGGCCATATTCTTCCTGCCGTGAAAGCAGATAAAACGAGCCTGCAAACGGATCGAAATGCAGTTGGCCCGTGGCCACGGGAAAGAGCACGGGAATGCCCCGTACAAAACCCATTGAGGGCTCAGATGGTGCGATCCCAGATTGCTCGAGCAGGCCATGCGGGGCAACATGGAAGGCCCCTTCCTCCGGATGGGTCCCGTATTGCAGCTTGGGTCCTTCCAGGGCCCGAAACTGATCAAGGTCCGGCACCTCAACAGCCTCCCACCCCGCCATGGTGCCCAAGGCATGCGCAAGTGCATACCGCGACCGGGGGCCGGGCCGCTCGATGTGGTAGTGGATCTGGGCCATGGAGGGCAGGCGCAAGGTACGCCCGCAGGGATGCCCGCTCAGCCGCGCCCCTCCAGCAATATGGTGCAGATCGCTTCGGCAGCATGGCCATCTCCGAAAATGGGTGGGCAAGAAGGCGCCCCATGGGCCAGGAAGTTGGTCGCGGCCGCCGTGATCAGTCCAGGGTCTGCATCAGCCAGCACGGCTTGTCCATGATCCACAAGTTCAACCCATTCGGTCTCCGCCCGCAAGACGACCACGGGGCGGTTGAAAAAGTAGGCCTCCTTTTGCACTCCGCCGCTGTCGGTGACCACCAGCCGCGCACCACGTTCCAGGGCGATCATGTCCAGGAAGCCCACC
>CALMYC010000184.1 GCA_937873385.1 uncultured Flavobacteriales bacterium
CGAGTGGGACATGACGCCGCAGACCTACAATGCGTATTACAACCCCAGCAACAATGTGATCGTGCTTCCGGCAGGCATCTTCCTGCTGCCCGGCCTGCCGGATTCCCTGGCGGACGATGCCCTCGTGTACGGCTACGCCGCGGCCAGCACCATTGGGCACGAGATCACCCACGGTTTCGATGATGAAGGACGCCAGTTCGACGCCAAGGGCAACTTGGCTCCGTGGTGGACCGCACAGGACAGTGCCAACTTCACCACGCGGGCCGAGGTCATGGCCAAACAGTTCGACGCCTATGAACCCATCCCCGGCATTCACATCAACGGCCACGCCACACTGGGCGAAAACATCGCGGACTTCGGCGGCATTGAACTGGGTTTGGACGCGTTCAAGCAGACCGGGCAGTACCAAAAGGGGGAAAAGATCGCGGGCTACACGCCCCTGCAACGCTATTTCCTCGGTTACGCCCTCGGTTGGTTGTACCACCAGCAGGAGGAAAGCCTGCGCAGCCGCCTGCTCAGTGACGTACACAGCCCTGCCCAGTGGCGCGTCAACGGTCCGCTTGCCAACGTACCGGAATTCTACGCGGCCTTTAACGTGAAGGAAGGCCAGCCCATGTGGCGGGCGGACAGCGTGCGGGTGGGGATCTGGTGAATCCAACAGCGTGCGTTTGCAACTGGTGGAACGCAATGGCCCCGGGCCATGCGTCCGAGGCAGGCGCATTCATGCGCCCAACATTTGTTGACTCCCCCAGTGCCCGGTAGCCACCCTTGCGTGCCAAAAGGAACATGGGCCTTGGGAGCTTGGCTACCACCAGCCTTGCATTATAGCCCCTTCAAAATTGAAAGGCGGGACCAGGGCAATTGCCTTTGCGGGGATCTGCCGTTCCCTTTCATCCAAAAACCGGAACCGATGCCTCGCAAAAACAGACCGTAACGCGGGTCTTGTTTGGCAGCGGAAGTGCGCGCGGACAGCTTGTATCAAAACCCCTGTTCCATGCCCCGTTCCATATACACATCACAGCCGGCCAAACACATTGCACGAATGGGATTTGCGCTGATGCAAGCCGCACTATGGCTGTTGCTGGTCCCCCACGTCGCCAATGCACAGGACTCCATCAGCATCAGCCTGCATTGGAGCACCTATGCCGGTGGCATTGCCGGCGATGAGGTGCGCAGCATCACCACGGACGGTTTTGGCCACGTGTACGTGTGCGGGCGCACCAGTGACAGCCTGTTGCTGGGCAACGACACCACCGGCCGGAGCGGCTACACCCACCAGCGCCGCTATGGAGGCGGCGCCGCCGATGCCTTTGTGGCCAAGTATGCGCCCCAGGGTTCCATGCTGTGGTGCACATACTTCGGCGGGACCGGGGACGATGAAGCGGTGAACGTGGTGGATGACGGCAACGGAGGAGTGTATGTCGTGGGCAACACCACCTCGGCGGACAGCGTGGTCACGGATACCCTGGCCTTCCAGCAAGCTCTGGGCGGTGGCACGGACATCTTCGTAGCGCATTTTCAGGGTTCCGGTGCACTAATGGGTGCCACCTACCTCGGCGGCGGTGCAGATGAGCTGGCCACCGGTGCAGCGCTGGATGTGAAAGGGCGTTTGGTGGTGTGTGCATCCGCCAACGGCCCTGCAATGCTGCCCGGTGGCCCGGCACCGGTCCATGGTTTCACGGCCGGAACCGACGGCCTGCTCCTGTTGCTCAACGGCACTTCCCAACTGGTGGCATACACCTACTTGGGCGGTGAAGGGGAGGATCAAGTTGCGCAGGTGGTGCAAGGGGACAGCACAGGCACCCTATTCGCCGGCACCACAACCAGCCTCACCGGCATTGCCACCACCAACGCCATGACCCCTGCCGCCCAAGGGGGAAGCGACGCGTTCCTTGCCAAGGTGGACACCAACTTGGCGGTGATCAAGGCCACTTACTTCGGCGGCAGCGGCAACGATGGTGCCAACGGCCTTGCCCTGCACGGCGACAGCATCCTGTTGGCAGGTTTCTCCTATTCGCCAGAGCTGTACACCGACAGCCTCTCCCTCCAACCCATGAACGCCGGCCAAGGTGACGGATTCATCGCACTGTTGGACACGGCCTTCCAACTGCGGTGGAGCACCTTCATCGGCGATACGGCCCACGACGCCGCCGTGGCTGCGGCCATCGATGAGCAGGGCAATTGCTACGCGGCATGCACCCGGGGCTGGATGACGTGGGACAGTGCAGGCACCGTGATCCCCGGTGTCATGCTCCTGCGCTTCGACAGCAGCCAAACACCCACCTGGGCCCAGTACTTCGGCGCCACGGACACGCTTGAGGCCCGTGCCTTGGCGATCAAGGGCTTCACTTCCCTGTACCTGGGAGGGCGCACCGATGCCGCCAACTACTTCGCGATGGACGGGCACCAGATGGACTACGGCGGCGGGCCATGGGACGGATTTGTTTCACGCCTCGACCAAAAGATCTCCACGCCATGCACGGGCATCTGCACCTGTTCCGGCGGTGGTGGAGGCGGGAGTGGAAGCGCGGGGAGCTATGGAGGCAACAATCCACCGCAAGACGTTTTCGATGTCTGCCTCGGGGATTCCATCACCTTCATTGTGTACGGCGGTGCCTTGGGGTATGATGCGGAATGGATGTGGTACGAGAATGCGTGCGGCGTTCCGGAGCAATACATGAGCACCGGGGATACGCTCACGTTCGCGCCGACCCATTCCTTCACGCTGTACGTGCGTGCGGAAGGCCAGGACCATGTGACCTCGTGCAGCCATGCGCAGATCGTGGTCCATGCATTGCCGCAACCGGTGATCACTGCCAGCGACACGGTGTGTGCCGGGTCGCCCATCCACTTTTCCGGCACAGGTGCGGAAACTTGGGCCTGGATGCTGGGCGACTCCGTGGTAGCCACAGGGCCGGTTGCCGTGGCCACGGCACCGATGCAACCCGGAACGGTGCTCTTCAGCGCGGCTGCCACCAACGGGCCGGCCTGTACGGTGCATGTGGATGTGCCCGTCCATGTGCTGCCGGTGCCCGATGTGGATTGGCAGGTCACCCACATTGGATGCGCAGGCGAGCCGGGCTTGATCGCCCTGCACCTTCCGGATTCTTCCGCAACGGACAGCTCAGCACTTTCCCTGGCATGGCTCCCTGCAACATTCTCCGGCCCGGTGCTCACCGGTCTGGAGGCCGGCTTGTACGTTGCCTTCACCACGGACACGCTGAACGGATGCAGCCGCTCCGACAGCCTGAACGTGATCGCCCCGTCCACACTGGCGGCATCATGGCAGGTAACCAACGTCACTTGTGACGGGCAGCCGGGATCGATCTCACTTGTGCTGCCGGACACTGTTGCCCTTGATTCCGCGCTGGTGATCTCCTGGGCACAAGCCGGCCTTTCCGGCCCCGTGATCGCGCAACTTCCCGTCGGCATCTATGTGGTCACCCTGTCGGACACGCTGGGCTGCAGCCGCACTGATAGTTTGGCATTGACGGCACCGCCTGCGGCCATGGCCACCTGGCAAGTGGCCAATGCCTCCTGCAACAACTCGGCGGATGGCCAGCTCACTTTGCTCCAACCGGATACTGCCCTGGTGGCCATTGCCTGGGCAAACCCCGAATTGCACGGGCCTTTCGCCATTGGCTTGGCTCAAGGCACCTACACTGTTGCCTTGACCGACACAACAGGTTGCAGCCGGACCGATGAACTGGTGGTCGGGGCACCCGCCGCTCTGATGGACAGTGTTTCCACCACGGGGGCATTTTGTGGTGAGGCCGTCGGCACGGCTTGGGTCAATTCCGCAAGCACCGCGCCCGGCCTGGTTTTCGATTTTGGCACGGGTGCTTCGCCGGACGCCTTGTCGGACCATCTCCCAGCGGGCTATTACACGGTTGCTGCAACGGACAGCACAGGCTGCTCGGAACAGCTCGCATTCACCATCAACAACACGGGGATCATTGCCGTGTACATCGATGCGGACACGCTTGTTGCAGTGAACGGCAGTGCCGAACTTGCATGCTACGTCCTGCCGACCAACAGCCAGGTCACGTTCCAATGGTCGCCCGCCTCCGGATTGGCGGATCCCACCGCTGCGTCCACGGCATGCTCGGTGTCGAATGCAACCTTGTACACCGTGCAGGCGACGTCCGCGGAAGGATGCACGGCAATGGATTCCGTTCTTGTTCTTCCAGTGTCCGGCACTGCCATCGCTTCCCCTTGCCCGGACGTGTTCCTGCCGAGCATTTTCTCGCCCAACGGCGACGGGCTGAACGACCAGCTCTGCCTCTTCGGAGGCTGTATCGCGGAAACCGAATGGAGCATCTGGGACCGATGGGGGGGCCGCGTGTTCATTGCGCACGATCCGGTGCATTGCTGGGACGGCACCCGGAATGGCATGGCCCTGCCGCCGGGCTCCTACACGTACGTGCTGCATGTCCTGCTCAAGGACCAGGGACTGATCGAGCGCACCGGTACCCTAACCCTGAAGCGATGAACCGCGCCTTAGCAATTACCATGGCCGGCCTGGTTGCAGGCTTCGTGCACGCCCAGGATGCCGATCGCCTCTTCGCCGGCCAAGCGCCCATCATGATGGATCCTTCCCGCACGGGCTTCGACCCGGGTGGTGGGATCACCCTGATGCACCAGGACCAATGGGTGCAAATGCCCGGTGCATGGCACAATGATGCACTGGCCGCCGAATGGAACCTGAAGAACAAGCACAAGGAAGTGCGCTCATGGCCGGGACTGGGATTGACCGTCGTGCGGGACAACCGATCGGAGGGTTCACAGCGCATGGCCTCCGTAGGCCTCGTTCCGGCAATCCATCTGCGCATGGGCCGCAGGTCCTTCCTGTCCACAGGGTTGGAAGTGCATTGGACCAATCGCTCCATGGGCCTGGATGATGGCGAATGGGGTAGCCAGTACAATGGGCAGCGGTACGATGCCGCATTGCCCTCGGGGGAAAATTGGGCGGGCGGGAACCAAGCATGGATGGAGCCGCGCGCGGGAGTGTCCTTTTCGGTCAAGCAAGCGGAGGAGAGCCGGTTCCGGCGCGAACGCAACATGCTTGTGGCGGGTTTTGCGGCGGACCACTTGGGCAGGCTCGCGCTGCGGCAGGAAGGGCAACCACTTCCGGATGTGCCCGTGCGCTACACCGGGTATGCCTTGGTGGAGCTCCCCTTCCTGGCATGGGGCAATGGCTTTCTCGCAGGGGACGTGCGCGCGCAACTTCAGGGTCCGTTCCGTACGGGCCGCATCAACATGTGCGTTGGCAAGCATGTGCCGGACGCCAAACGCACATCCGGCGGCCCGCCGCTGCTGGGCTTCAAGGCAGGCTTGGGCTACCAGTAC
Organism: uncultured Flavobacteriales bacterium; assembly: GCA_937873385.1. Lineage (GTDB taxonomy): Bacteria > Bacteroidota > Bacteroidia > Flavobacteriales_F > PHOS-HE28 > PHOS-HE28. Next base: position 5,350 of record CALMYC010000184.1, read on the forward strand.
AACAACACCGTGCTCACCAGCGCCTCCGTGGACTGGGGCCAGGCAACCATTGGCATGGCCTACGGCTGGGCCCTGTTCGGCCCGGATGTCCTGCTGGCGGGCAGGCGCACGTTTGAACTGCTGGTGCAGGCGAGGTTCGCCGGCAAGTAGCGATCGTCATCACCCTGAATGGCGCCAGCGTGGCGCGGTGGATTTGAGCACGGGGGCGCTCATGCCCTGGTGTTATTGCCAACGCACATCCCAACACGCCCGAGCGTCTTCCGCTCGTGCATTTGCACCCTGCCCGACAAAATGAGAATGGCACGAGCGCATCCGCTCGCGCCAGTCAAAGGCTTGCCATGATCGAGGTTTTTCCACTGAGATACTCCCGGACCGGCAATCTGGAAAGGAAAAGCAACGCCCATCCCGGTTGTGCCGTCAACACGGTGTAACCCACGGTCCATGCATGCACACTTGACGTTCAGCACCCTGGTATTCTGCGCTCTTGCTGCAACGGCGCAAGCCCAGGACATTCCCAATGGCGGCTTCGAGCAATGGACCAACCAAGGCAACTACATCGATCCCGCGGGCTGGCTTACCAGCAACATGGTGAGCTATTCCATCGATGGATCGCTCACCTGTGAACAGGGTTCACCCGGGGTGGTGGGCAACTACTTCGTGAAGGTCACGGACCGCCAGCTCTCGGGCACGGGCATGCAGCAGGCCAGCATCACCATTGGTGTGCCAGGCGTGGTGCCGGGCTTTCCGTACACCGGGCGACCCGATGCCTTGAACGGTTTTTGGCAGTACCACCCTCAACTTGGTGGTCATGACGGGTTGGTGAATGCTGCCCTCACGCGCTGGAACACGGCAACCCACCAGCGTGAAGTAATTGCGAATGCACCCATCCACATCAGCAGCGAGACTGGCAATTGGCAGAGTTTCAACAGCCCCTTCCTGTACTACAGCGACCTGGACCCGGACTCCGCCATCGTGAGCATACAAGCCACCAGTGCGGTCGCCGGTGACGGCACCAGCATTTGGGTGGACAACCTGAGCTTTGGACCGACGGTGCTCGTGGACGACATTGCCGCACCTGGTCTTCCCGACCTTTTCCCCTCCCCGGCTACCGATCAGCTCAACATAACCGCACCCGGCAATGCCACCGATGTGGTGATCGAAGATCTCACCGGTCGCGTGTGGTGCCATGCAAACTTGGTACGGCAGAAGGCCACAGTGGATGTCAGCAAATTACCGGCAGGCGTTTTTTTGGCCCGCGTGCGCTGGAACAATGGCCGGCTGGCCACGCGCATGTTCGTTAAACAGTGAGCGGTGGACGCGCCATGAGGCGCGGCAATTCGCAGGCGCCATCCGTACTGGACGGCATTGAAGTGCAAGTTTGAACAAGGGCGGACCTGTCGGTGCATGCGCAGGTCCCAAAGGGGTGGGCCCATCGGCAGTTCATGCGAATAACCGGCTTCTTCACAGCTACCCCGGCATGCCGGTGCCGTGCACGGATCAAGGTTATCTTGTCCATCCCAAATCACCGCCATGGCCACTCCCTCTGCACACCGCTACACCTCGCTCAAGGAGTTTTATCCCTTCTACCTAAGCGAGCACCGCGATCCCACGTGCCGGGTGCTTCACTTCACCGGTACCAGCCTGATCGTCTTGTGGGTCATCCTGGCCGTTGTGCTTCGCAATGCGATGTGGTTGTTGATGGTTCCGCTGGTTGGATACGGCTTTGCGTGGGCCGGCCATTACTTCTTTGAAAAAAAACACCCCGGCCACCTTCCAGTACCCGGGCTACAGCCTGGCCAGTGATTTCATCCTGTGGTGGGAGCTACTGACGGGCAAACGGAAATTCCGGACGGAAGGCTCATGAAACAATGTCCTTGGGGCGCAGCGGATCAAGTGCCCCCGCGCAAATGCCCTGTGGTGCACCCCGCCTACCTCTACCTTCGCTGCCCATGAAAAAAGGCATCGACATCCTGCGCGACCCGGCCTTGAACCGGTCCGTGGCGTTCACGCGTGATGAGCGCAGGCTTCTCGGTCTGGAAGGCTTGTTGCCCCACATGGTGACCACACAGGAGCAGCAGGTGGACCGCTTGATGGACATGCTGCACCGCAAGGCCAACGACCTGGAGCGGTACATTCTGCTCAACGGACTGCAGGACCGCGATGAACAGCTCTACTACTCCACCGTGGTGAAGCACCTGGAGGAATTGATGCCGTTGATCTACACCCCCACCGTGGGGCAGGCTTGCCTGGAGTTCTCGCGGATCTTCCGGCGCACCAAGGGATTGTACATCACCCGCGAACACAAGGGCCGCATTGCTGAGGTGCTCGCCAACTGGCCGGAGCAGGACGTGCGGATCATTGTGGTCACCGACGGGCAACGGATCCTTGGCCTGGGCGACCTGGGCGTGAACGGCATGGGCATCCCCATCGGCAAGCTGGCCCTCTACACGGCCACCGCCGGCATTCCTCCGCACCAGTGCCTGCCCGTTACGCTGGACGTAGGCACCAACAACCAGGACCTACTGGATGACCCCTTCTATCTCGGCTACCCCGACCGCCGCCTGGAAGGCGAGGACTACCTCGGGCTGGTGGATGAATTTGTGCAGGCCGTGCAGCAGCAGTACCCCAAGGCCTTGGTCCAGTTCGAGGATTTTTCCACCACCAATGCCTACAAATTGCTGGACAAATACCGAGACCGGGTATGTAGTTTCAACGATGACATCCAGGGCACCGCGGCAGTGGCGCTCTCCGGTGTCTTTGCCTCCACCCGCATCACCGGCATGGCCTTCAAGGACCTGACGATCATGTTCCTCGGGGCAGGTTCAGCCTCCACGGGGATCGCTGACCTGATGGTTTCCGCCTTCCAGGAGGAAGGGTTGAGCGTGGACGAAGCCCGCAAACGCTGCTGGTTCCTGGACAGCAAGGGCCTGATCGTGGAAGGCCGCGACCAACTGAAACCGCACAACCTCCGCTATGCACACCCCTACCAGCGCATGTCATTCCTGCAGGCGCTGGACAACATCCGCCCCAATGTGCTCATCGGCGCCACCGGCTCGCCGGGGGCCTTCGACCGTACAGTGGTCCGCAAGATGAGCGAGATGAACGAGCGCCCCGTGATCTTTGCCCTGAGCAACCCCACTTCGCGCGCGGAGTGCACCGCCGAGCAAGCCTATGCTTGGAGCGATGGCAAGGCCGTCTTTACCAGCGGCAGCCCTTTTGCCCCGGTCACCTACAAGGGCCAGCAATTCAGGCCCGGCCAAGGCAACAATGCCTACATCTTTCCGGGCATCGGCCTGGGAGCCCTCGTCTCAGGCACCAAGGTGGTCACAGACGCCATGTTCCTGATCACCGCCCGCACCCTGGCCAACCTGGTGGGCGAGGACGACATCCGGCACGGTTCGCTCTACCCGCGCCTGAACCAGATCCGCAAGCTGTCCAAGGCCGTGGCAGTGAGCGTTGCGGAGGAAGCCCACCGCGCCGGCCTGGCCACCGTTCCACGTCCTGCCAACTTGGAAGATGCCGTGGAAGCGTACATGTACGATCCTTGGAAGCAGGACGCACCGGGCGGAAGCGCCGCTGGTGCCTGGTGAAGACATGGGTTGATGCGAAGGACCTGATCCGTGCCATTCCATGAGGACCCGCCTGCCCTTGGGCACATCCCTGCTGAAATGCCGGCAGATGGCGCGCCCAACGTGCGTCCTGGACAATGAGGTCCGGCTTCGCACCGCAACCCCGAACTTCGCCCCCGATCATTTGTCCCCCTTACTGGACCACCATCATGACCAACGAAGCAGTCCGCGCCCTGGAGCCCAAAGCCATCTGGAACCATTTTGCCGACCTGAACGCCATTCCGCGCGCATCCAAAAAGGAAGCCCGCGTAACGCAGTTCATCAAGGAATTCGGGGAGCAGTTGGGCCTGCCCACCCACGTGGATGAGGCGGGCAACGTGATCATCAAAAAGCCCGGCACAAAAGGCAAGGAGGGCCATGCGCCGGTAGCCCTCCAGAGCCACCTGGACATGGTGCACCAGAAGAATGCCGACACCCAGTTCAACTTCGATACCGACGGCATCCGGATGAAGGTGGATGGCGATTGGGTCAAGGCCGAAGGCACCACGCTTGGTGCTGACAACGGACTGGGCGTGGCCTCGATCATGTCGCTGCTCGCTTCCTCCGATATCCCCCACCCGCCGCTGGAAGCCCTGTTCACCGTGGACGAAGAAACCGGCATGACCGGCGCTTTTGAACTGAAGGGCGGACTGCTCAGCGCTCCAATCCTGCTCAACCTGGACACCGAGGATGATGACGAACTGACCATCGGCTGCGCTGGTGGCGTGGACGTGACGGCCAAGGGCACCTACACCGAAGAGGCCTTGCCCAGCGGACATTCCGGCCACCTGCTCGCGGTCAGCGGACTCAATGGAGGGCACTCCGGAGCGGAGATCCACCTTGGCTTCGGCAACGCCAACAAGATCATGGACCGCCTGCTGTTGTTGGCCAACGACCACGGCATGCGCTTGGCCAGCGTGGACGGCGGCGGGCTGCGCAACGCCATTCCCCGCGAAAGCAGGTCCGTCTTCACCCTGCCCAATGGCAAGGAACAAGCGCTGGCTGATGCGCTGATGAAGCTGGAGGCGGACCTGAGGGCCGAGTACCGCACCACGGACCCGAACCTGAAGGTGGTGCTGACCAAGACCGAAGCCCCTGCCAAGGTGATGGCCACCAAAGACCAACGAGCCTTCCTGCTCGCCGTGCAAGCCTGTCCGGACGGCATCTTCCGCATGAGCCCCGATGTGCCCGGCCTGGTGCAGACCAGCAACAATGTGGCCCGCGTGCAACTGGGCGGCGGCGGTTATACGGTGATGTGCCTTACGCGCGGCTCGGTGGAAAGCGAGAAAATGGACCAGGCTGAAACGATCCGTGCTGCCTTTGCACTGATCGATGGCCAAGTGGACTTCACCGGGAGCTACCCCGGTTGGGCACCTAAACCGGACGCGCCCATCGTGAAGCTGATGGCCGACACGTACCAGGGCCTCTTCAAGGAAAAACTGAAGGTGCTGGCCATCCACGCCGGCCTGGAGTGCGGCATCATCGGGCGCAACTACCCGAAGATGGAGATGGTGAGCTTCGGCCCTACCATCAAGGGTGCGCACAGTCCGGATGAACGCGCCAGCATCCAGAGCTTGCAGAAGTTCTGGGGCTACTTGAAAGTGGTGTTGGACAGGCTGTGAGCCTCACGGCTTCAAGCCCGGCGCATTGATCTCCACGCAATGTGCCGAGGTATCCCCTGAAGCCGCCATCGGCCTCACATCACCGGCAACGCGCAGCTCAAAGCCTCCATAGGCCGTGTCGTCGTATAGGCGGCAGGCCCGAAGAAAAATGTTGTCGCCCGCCTTCAACTCCATGTTCCAGGAGCGGCTCACGGGAACGGTATCACCAGGTGCCACAACAGTGCCCCGCAAGGTGTCCTTCTTGGACTGGGCCGTACCAATGGCCCGGCTCACGACGCAATTGCGGCATGTGGCCTGCAAGGTGGCATTGATCAGTGGCTCTTCCTTCGCGCAGCCAGCGAGGATCATTCCGGCCACCAACAGCATGGACATGCGGCGCATGGCCGAAAGATATTGAAAGTCACCTTGGCATCACATCCTACGGTACCATCCCTTGATCCGCTCGCGGTCCAATACCTGCGCCCAGTCCGGCCCGAAGGCATGGTCCCACATGTGCGGCAGCGCATAGGCCACCTCCGCCATGGCGGTGATGGTCTCCTCGCTCCACTCCTTCGCCAACCCTTGCGGAATGTGGATGTTGTTGTGCTTCACCATGCCCTTGAACTCTTGCACGTAGTCGCCATAGACATCCTCCAGCTTGTCAAAGGCAATGCAGTTGGCGATGCAGTGGTGGATGTCCAGCACCATGCCCAAGCCGTAGCTGAGCGCATGGCACACGCCCACTTCGCTGTAGGTAAGGCTGAGCCCGCCCATGTAGCTGGCCACCATCAACAGCTCGTCGCTCTTCCGGTCGGTGCGTCCGCGTTTCAAAAAGACTTCGCGGCACATTTCCAAGGCCTTCTCGCTGTATGCCTCCGCAAAGGTGTTCTTCTTGGTGCCGGTGATGGCCTCCACGCTGTGGATGTAGGTGTCCATGCCGGTGTAGAACCACTGGTCATGCGGCACGGTGGCGATCAGGTCCGGGTCCAGCACGATCTGGTCCAGCACGGTCCAATCACACTTCAGGCCCAGCTTCTTCACCGGGCCGGTGAGCACGGCCGTCATGCTCACCTCCGCGCCGGTGCCGCTGATGGTGGGCACGCCGCAATGGTAGATGCCCGGCTTCTTGATCAGGTTCAGCCCTTGATATTGCACGCTGCTGCCTTCGTTGGTGAACATCAGCGAAGTGGCCTTGGCAATGTCCATCAACGTGCCGCCGCCAATGCGCACGATACCCGCCGGCAGTCCGCGCCGGTGCAGGATGTCGTCGCGCAGCGCATCCACTTGGCTGGTCTTCGGCTCGTGTTCGGCGCTGATGAAGAAGAGCTCATCGCCTTCCTTCACCGGCAGGCGCTTCTTGAAATCCTCGTTGTTGGCGAAGTAATTGTCCACCACAAAGACCATGAAGCCCTTGTTCGCATTGCGTTGGGGTTCGAGGATCTCGCCGAGCTTGCTGAAGGAGCCTCGGCCATAGCAGGTTTTGGTAACGGACTTGAAATTGCGGAAGAGGTTCATGGAGGATCAGATGATTGGTCGATCAGATGATCATCGCTTCGCTTACGCTCGCGAGATGATCCTGACCGGAGAGATGCGGGTGCAAAGGAACGGAGGAAAGGCGGGGGTTTGGGCGTGCCCCTCTCCTGCCCGCATGGCCACGCACAGGTCCGGCCATCCGCTGTGGCCGGCCTTGCCCACGCGGCGGCACATCGGGCTGCGGGGTCCCGTCCCTTCCGGTCCGGGCCTCCTCGCTCCGTGTGCCGCCAGGCGCGTGCCGTGGCCGGGCCGCCGCTGCTGTCCGTCACGCGGAAGCCTTGTGCCCTATCCTTGCAGGGATCTTTCACCCACACCCCATGAACAGCACCACCACCTGCTTGGCCGAACTGGGCCTTTCATCTGCCAGCCTGTTGCAACTGGCCTTCTCCGCGTTCACGGCCGTGCTCTTCATCCAGTCCGGGCTGGACAAGGTGTTCAACTGGAAAAGCGAGAAGGATTTTTACACGCAGCACTTCAGCAAAAGCATCCTCAACGGCTCGGTGTTTCTGCTGATGCCGGTGATCACCCTCACGGAGCTTTCGGCAGGACTGCTTGCGGCCGCCGGTTTCTTCCAGGTGTTGATCACCGGGAACACCGGCTTCGGCACGGCGGGCATGCTGTGCGCGGTGGCGGGCCTCACCATGCTCTTCTTCGGGCAGCGGGTGGCGAAGGATTACAAGGGGGCGGCGGTGCTGGTGCCGTATTTCCTGATGGCCGCAGCGGGGTTGTGGGTGTTTACGATGGTGTAGTGGACTGGGTGGCCCGGGTTTGACCGGTCCGCCCAGTCCACCTAAAGAACCTGGCAGGGAAGCCAACTATGGGGAACCTCCCCGAAACGCTTCAAGCAGGCACGCCCTTCATGGCCATGCGCACCGCCCATTCCACCTTGTCCAAGTACGCATTCAATTCCGCTTCGGTCCACGTCACCCGGATGTTGAAGCTGATCAACCGGCTGAGCACCGCATCACTCTTGGGGAACTTCAGCGTCTTCAGGTCCTGCGGCAGGCCCAGCTCGTGGGCCACGGTGCGGAAGGGCATCTTCAACTCCTTCAGCTGGTTCCACTGCTTGATGTAGTGGTACATGTTGTCATACCAGTAGGCGCCGCCCACACCTGCCTCGATCATCGCGGTGTTCGCGGAGCGCGCCGTGGCCTCATCCGGGAAAAACAGGTGGAAGAAGGTGGCGCTATCGCCCGCATCGTCGCATTGCTTGCGGAAGGCCAGGCCGGGGATCTTTGCAAACCGCTGCTGGATGATGGCCTTGTGCTTGCGCTGCTGGCTGAGGATGTACGGCAGCTTGCGTGCCTGCGCCAGGCCGATGGCGGCGTTGATCTCGCCCATGCGGTAATTGGTGCCCAGGATGTAGTGCGGCTCCATGCCGCGGTTGTCGCCCTGGTGGCTGTGGCCGTGGTCGCTGAAGTGCTCGGCGGTGGTGTTGAGCTTGTCGTCGTTGGTGATCACCACGCCGCCCTCGCCGCAGGTGTTGATCTTGAAGAAGTCGAAGCTGAAGCTGCCCATCTTGCCGTAGAGTCCGAGGTGCTTGCCTTTGTAGGTGGCACCAAGCGCTTGGGCGGTGTCCTCGATCAGCATGATGCCCCCGGGCCCCGACCCGGGGTCCTTGCACACCGCCATGATGCCGTCCAGGTCCGCAGCCGCACCGCACATGTGGACGAGGAGCACGGCCTTCGTCTTCGGACCGCACACGGCCCGGATGCCTTCGGCGCTCATGCACAACGTCTCGTCGATCTCGGCGAATACGGGGATGGCCCCGGCCAGCAGCACGCTTTCGATTGTGGCGATGAAGGTGAAGGGCGGCACGATCACCTCGTCACCGTAGCCCACCCCGCACGCGGCCAGCATGGTGCTGACGGCGGTGCTGCCACTGCTCACGGCCAGCGCGTGCTTCGCGCCGGTGAACTTCGCGATCTCCGCCTCAAACTCCTTGGCCTTCCAATGGCCCTTGCGCTGGGCATCGTGGTTGTAGCGGAAGAGCACGCCCGTGTTCAGGACGTCCATCACTTCCTTGCGTTCCTCGTCTCCGAAAAGTTCCGTGCCGGGCATGGGTTTGCTGTTTGTGCGAACAAAGGTAGAACCTGCCTGTTCCTCTACCGGTCATTGGACCGCAACGGTGCACGGTGTACCGGTGCAACAACACAAAACCCACAAACAACCAACATGGAACGCACATCAATAGCGCAATGGAAAGGCACCATCAAGGATGGCAAAGGCACGATCAATGCGCCCAGCGGCGTGTTGAGCAACAGCCCCTACTCCTACCTCACCCGTTTTGAGAATGCACCCGGCACCAACCCGGAGGAACTGATCGGTGCGACCCACGCGGGTTGCTTCGCCATGATGACCTCGCTGCTGCTGACCCAGGCTGGCCACAAGCCAGAGCAATTGGACACCGAGGCCAAGGTGGTGCTCGGCCAGGTGGACGGCTTGCCCACCATCACGGACATCCACCTGAAAATCCACGGCCAAGTGCCCGGCATGGACGCGACCACCTTCAAGAAGTTCGCCACGGATGCCAAGGTGAAGTGCCCCGTGAGCCGCCTGCTCACCGGAGCCAAGATCAGTCTGGACGTTTCCTTCGCCGAGGAAAAAGTGACGGCTTGATCCACTGTAACCTTTGGATGACAAGAGCCCCGGTTGCCGGGGTTTCTTGTTTTCACTTCCTCCATCGTCAAGGTCCGCTTCGTGAGACCTTGATGGGACTAATGCAAGATCCGCTTTGCGAGACCTTGATGGGACCAGCTCCCTCAGCGGTCTCCCGCATTGCTGGCCGTAGCGCTTCGGGAAGGGTCAGGGTTATCGCACCTTATTTCCCGGTCAGGCGTGGGATTTCGTGTGACACCCTTCGGGGTCGAACTCTGTTTATCTTGATTTTACTACGCTTTATGACCCCGTTGGGGTCAGATGAAAGCGTGCCCATGGTGACCCCGAAGTGGGTCACACAACGTTGAAACCACATCCTGCGCGGTGATCGACCCCGAAGGGCGTCGCACAGTACACTGCTGTTAAGACGCGATAGCCCTGGCGAAGGCGTGAAGGGGACCCTGATGTTTCGATAACTTGCCGCCTTAGAGCAGCACGCCCAACATGAAGAAACGTCCACCCAGCGGCCTTGGCGGATTGGTGTACAGCACCAACAAGAACATCAGCACCGAGCGTGAGCCTTCCACCCTGCCGCCGCCGCAACAGGACCTGCGCATCCACTTGGACCGCCTCAAAGGCAACAAGGAAGTGACGCGCATCGTCGGCTTCATCGGCAAGGACGCGGACCTTTCCGACCTCGGCAAGCTGCTGAAGAGCAAGTGCGGCGTGGGCGGCAACACAAAGGACGGCGTGGTGCTCCTACAGGGCGACCACCGCGACAAGGTGCTGAAGCTATTGGCGGACGCGGGGTACAAGGCGAAGAAGGCGGGAGGATAAAACCGAAGGGCATGAGTACCGACGAAACATGGGCCCATAGCCAAGTGATGGACGCGTTCCATAAGACGTTCATGTCCGGCACGGATGCAAAAAACGCTGAAGTGGCCGGAACACTGCTCAGTATGCGGATGCCCAAGGGGTATGCATATATCGGTTGGATCACCGTGTTGATCGGTATTTCGCACGCGCTGCTTCTAACACCTTGGGGAGCCAACGAATGGCCGGTCTGGACCGTATTTACCGCAATGGCCGCCTACATTTTGATCGGCACTTACGTGATCCTTTTTGTTCGGCGACACCGCGTTCTCTATGACACGAATGGCTTCCACTGCATCGGTCTATTCGGCAAGATCAGATCATACCATTGGCCTGACGTCCGATCCGCTGTCTTTCTTCGAAAGGGCCGAGTATTGGTCCTCCGCACGGTCCTCGACCGAAAAGTGGAACTATACGCGACCATGCTCGGGTTCAAGGGGTTTCTGGCGGTCTTGAGCAAACACTGCCAGATCATCAGCCGGGAACGAGGCATCTTTCCCGGGCAATGGACGGAGAAGCCATGGCAAGGTCTTTAACGAACGGCACCACCTATCGCTTCACCGCGCTGATGCAGCGCTTGGACGGCGACTTCGCATGGCACTATCTGGAGTTCCCGCATGACGTGCAGGAACTGTTTGGCACCAAGGGCACCGTGCGGATGAAGGGCACCATCAACGGCGTGGCGGTGGACCGCGCGCTGATGCCCACCAAACGCGGCTTTCACATCATCATCGTGGGCGGCGGCATCCGCAGGGCCGCGAAACTTCGCAAGGTGGGCGACCTCGCCAACGTGGAACTCCGGCTGAACACGGAGCCGGAGAAGCTCGACCTGCCGGAGGAACTCGCCGAGACCTTGGACTTTCTGCCGGAGATGAGGGCCCAGTGGGACGAGCTCAAGCCCGGCATACAGCGCAGCATGTGCCATTGGATCGGCAGCGGGAAGACCGTGCCCACGCGGGCCAAGCGCGTAGCGGAATTGCTGAAGAGACTGGAGACGGGAGAAGGTTGGTACGGGACCGGCCAAAGGCCGCAATGGGTCACGCACTCGGGAAAAACCCGAGCGTGGGCATTCGGTGGGTGAACCACGCGGGCTGGTCACTTGTTCCAACCGCATCATGGACATCCGCATCAAACGCATCTATGAGGAACCCGCCAGGGACGATGGCTTCCGCCTTCTTGTGGACCGCGTGTGGCCCCGGGGCATGACCAAGGAACACGCGCACGTGGACGAGTGGAACAAGGAGTTCGGGCCTTCCACGGAACTGCGGAAGTGGTTCGGTCACCTGCCGGAGAGGTATCCCGAATTCAAGAAGCGGTATGAAAAGGAGCTGAAGACCAAGGCCACCGATCTGGACAAGGTCCGCGCCTTGGCCCGCAAGCAACGCGTCACCTTGGTGTACAGCGCGCACGACGAAGCGCACAACCAAGCGGTTGTGCTGCGGGGGGTATTGCTGGGGAACGATTGACGGAATGCCCTCAGCGCTTCCGGAAATACGCGTTCGAGTTCTCGCAGGAGTACAGTAGGTTCACCTGTTCCGGCTTGTCCGCAAAGAACTCGTCAACAGCCCTTTTCACGCCCGGTGATCTGTAGTAACCCTGCAAGCCGGGGCGCGGAAACACTGCTTCATCCACATACACGGCGATCATGCCGATGGCACCTGGCACCATGCGTGCATACACATGCGGCAGCACATCCATGGTGGAGGAATAGAGATCACCGTCGATCAGCGCAAAACTGATCTTGTCGGGCAGTTCCTTGGGTACTGTTTCACTGAACCAGCCTTTGTGCAGGTGGGGCAGCTTCAAACCAAGCTGGTTGAACTTGCCGATCAACCGCTCTGCGGGCACGGCCATGCTGCCTTTGCCATACACGCCATCGCGGCGGTCACCTTCCTCCAGGTCGGGCAGGCCCTCAAAGCTGTCGAAGGCATGCAGCTCCTTTTGAGGCGCCATGGCATCCAGCATTTTCCTCATGACAATGGTGCAATCCCCGTCGTTGCAGCCCAGTTCCACCACATCGCCGGGAATGTTGAACGCAATGGTCTGGTCCAGGAGGTGGAACAGGTTCATCCGTACTTCAATGTTGGCCTGTTGGGGCTGTGGCGGTGTCAGCTTCACAGGTATCCTCAATTTCTTCAGTACCTTGTTGGTAAACCGTTGCCAAGCGACCGGTGAACGATGGTCCCAATCGAAGGTGGTGGCGATGAACGCGTTGTGCATGGAATTGGCCTGAAACCTTGGTTCCGGGAAAAAGGTTGCGCAAGTTGGCACAAAATGAACGGCCCGCGCCACAAGGGAGGACGCGGGCCGCACGGGGTTGATCTTGCTTACTGAACTACAACCTGCTGGCGATAATGGCCATTCGCAGTGCGCAGATCCAGCAAATTCATGCCATTGAACCGGGATACATCAATCTGGAACGGACCTGTGGAAACCGGTGTACCGGTTGCCATTTGGCGGCCAGTGGCATCAAACAGGGTCCATTCCAACACAGCCCCCATGGCAGCGGACGGCTGAATGGTCAACTGGTCGGTGGCGGGCACCGGCCAGGCCATGAACCCTTGGCGCAAGGTGGTGGCAACGCCCAATGGTTGGCTGGCACAAGCGGTAATGCTCACGTCATCGATGTACCAGCCCGACCGGTTCACCACGGTGGTGGCCCACAGGTCAAAGACGATGTTCACGGAAGCCTGGCCGATATACGGGGAAAGATCAACGGTCTGCTCCAACCACGTGCCGCTGTTCTCGAGGGTGTCGTTCCGGTAGATCTGCGTGCCGTTTGCCGTGATCCGTAAATAATCGAAGTTCACGAACACGCCGAACCATTGGGCAAAGTTCAGTTTCGCGGAGATCAACGCCGGGTCGCTCAGGTCGATTGAAATGCCCGTCCCGCTGAATGCCCCGAGGTTGTTATAGCAGCCGTCCAGAATGGTGCCCCAGCCTTTGGTGCCGGAATGTGCACCACCGGGAGATGTGGGGGTGGAACCGCAATTGGTGCCGGTGATCAGCACGGGAATTACTCCGTATTCCCAGTCTCCTCCCCCACTTTCCACAAAGCCGCCATCATTGGCCTCGAAGTCTGTGGCATAGAGCGTGGCGGCAAAAGATCCCGGGCACTGCGCCTGGAGGTTTGAAAAGCCGGTGCAGGAAAGTGCGATCGTCGCTAAGAGTAGGTGTTTCATCATGTTTACGGGTTTGGATTGCCCACAATATAGCCATGTGGTCCTTATCACCATGGCCTTGTCCACCCTCAGCCCGGCTCGGGCAGTTGCCCCTGACCCTGGCGCACTTGCGCAGCGTGCCTAGCCGGTGGATCACCACTCCTTCAACCTCTTGAGCGCAGCCTTGAGCCGGGCCTTGGGCAGAAACTGCTCTTCAAGGGCGTGCGCGAAGGGCACCGGAGTATCGATGGAACCCAGGCGCATCACCGGGGCGTCCAGGTCCGTGAAGCATTCCTCCATGATCGTGGCGCTGATCTCGCCGCCGATGCCGCCCGTGAGCGTGTCCTCGTGCAACACCAGCACCTTGCCCGTTTTGCGCACACTTTCCAGCACACGCTCCTTGTCCCACGGCAACAGCGTGCGCAAGTCCACTACATCGGCGTGCAGCCCCATGTCCTTCACGGCTTCGAGTGCCCAGTGAACGCCCATGCCATACGTGATGATGCTCATGTCGTTCCCTTCGTTCAGCAAGGCCGCTTCGCCAATGGGCAGCGTGTACCAACCTTCGGGCACGTTGCCGTGCAGGCTGCGGTAAAGGTTCTTGTGCTCGAAGTACATCACCGGGTCCGGATCCTCAAAAGCCGCGCACAGCAGGCCTTTGGCGTCGTTCGGGAAGGCCGGGTACACGATCTTCAGCCCCGGGGTTTTGAAGAACCAGGCTTCATTGCTTTGGCTGTGGAAGGGCCCCGCTCCGGAACCCGCGCCTGTAGGCATGCGCACCACCACGTCCGCGTTCTGGCCCCAGCGCCAGTGCGTCTTGGCCAAGTTGTTGCAGATCTGCGTCATGCCCTCGCTGACGAAATCGGCGAACTGCATTTCCACCATGGCCTTCATGCCGTTGATGCTCAAGCCCAGGCCCGCACCCAGAATGGCGCTTTCGCACAACGGGGTGTTGCGCACACGGTCCTTGCCGAATTCAGCCACAAAGCCGTCGGTGACCTTGAATGCACCCCCGTATTCAGCAATGTCCTGCCCCATCAGCACCAGGCCGGGAAACTTGCGCATGCTCTCGCGCATGCCGTCGGAGATGGCATCGATGAAGCGCATTTCCCTGCCCCCGGTCAGTGCCTCCACCTTTGCCGGGGCACGATGCCCAAGGTTGATGGGCCGTGCATACACATCGTTCAACTCATTGGCCAGGTCGGCCTTTACAGGCTCTTCGGAAAATGCCGTGTCCACCGCATCCGCGATCTCCTGCTTGATGGCATGGTGGGTGGCGTCTTTCACCGAAACGCCCAGGATGCCCCGTTCCAGCAGCCATTTCTCAAAATTGGCCACGGGGTCCTTCCGGCCCCATTCTTCCATCAATTCCTTCGGCACGTACTTGGTCCCGCTGGCTTCCTCATGGCCACGCATCCGGAAGGTCATGCACTCCACAAGGACGGGCCGCGGGCGGCGGCGGATGCTTTCGGCCGCTTCACGAATGGCGTGCAACACTTCCAAAATGTTGTTGCCGGCCACCACGCGGCTTTCCATGCCGTAGCCCAAGGCCTTGTCACTGATGTAGCGGCACTTGAACTGCTCATTGCTGGGCGTGGAGAGGCCGTAGCCGTTGTTCTCCACCACGATGATCACTGGAAGGTCCCAAACGGCCGCCGTATTCACGCTTTCATGGAAATCCCCTTCGCTGGTGGCCCCGTCGCCCGTGAATACGAGCGTGCACTTCTGCTCCTTGCGCAGCTTGTGGGCGAGCGCGATGCCGTCCGCCACGCCCAGCTGCGGGCCCAAGTGGCTGATCATGCCCGTGATCTTGTGTTCCCGGGCGCCGAAATGGAAACTGCGGTCACGCCCTTTGGTATAGCCGCTGGCGTGGCCCTGGAACTGGCCGAACAGCCGTGCCAAGGGCACCTTGCGCGTCGTGAACACGCCCAGGTTCCGGTGCATCGGCAGGATGTGCTCATCGGCTTCCATGGCCAGCGCCGCGCCTACGGCCACCGCCTCCTGCCCAATGCCGCTGAACCACTTGCTGATCCGGCCTTGCCGCAGCATGCTCAGCATCTTCTCCTCGATCAGCCTTGGCCGCAGCAGTTGCTCATAGATCTCCAACAGCTCCCGGTCCGTCAACTTTTTTCGGTCAAAGGCTTGCTGTCTCTTCTCAATGGTTTCCAGGAACATGGCAGGGGAGGCCGTTCTAGCGGGGGCCTCAATGGCGGCAAATGTAGCCGGTACATGGTGTGCGATGCTTCTTGCCAACCCGGCGACCCATCCAGCCGTTGGGCCGTTCCGCCGCGCTGTGGCCCAGGGCACTGCACTGAACACCAAGGCACCCATCTGCGATGCCATCGGCCGTGAGCTGGCAAAATTGCCGTGATCGGCATTGTACCTTTCGTCCGTGGCCATTCCCCGCACACTTCCCCGGCCTTCGTTCGAGCACTTGTTCCTGCAGGAACTGGGCCTGACCGATGCCGAATATGTTCAGGTGTTGTCCCGCTTCGTGGCGAAGACACTCCCCAAACGGGCATTCCTGGTCCATGCCGGCGACGTTTCAATGGGCAAGTTCTACGTGAACGCAGGCTGCACGCGCAGTTTTGTGCTGGACCGGAAAGGCAAGGAGCATGTGCTCTTCTTCGGCTTTGAGGATTGGTGGCTGGCGGATTTCGAGAGTTACATGACCGGCCAACCGGGCAAGCAGTTCATCCAAGCCATTGAGGAATTGGAACTGCTCTATGTCAGCAAGGCTGATTTCCACGCCCTGACGGAACAGGTGCCCGTGCTGCGTGAATGGTTTGAAGTGAAGCAGAAGAAAATGACGTTCACCATGGTGGACCGCTTGATCGAGGTGAAGACCATGGGCACCGAGGAACGGATCGAAAGGCTGGCCTGCATGCGTCCCCGCATCTTCCAGCGCGTGGCGCTGCATGACATAGCAAGCTACCTGGACATTGAACCGGGTTCCCTGAGCAGGATAAGGAAGCGCATGCTCGGGGAGCAACGCACTTCTTAACCGCGGTTAAGGTTTCCGCTGGCGCATGTTCCGTTCTTTGGGATTTACCAACTCTGCGTCATGGAACCCGCAACTGCAACCTTCAGGGAATCCGCTTCCCGCCCCGCCCGGACAGCCCCGCTTTCACCGGAACACATCATGAAGATAGGCATGGGCTTTTGGGCATCCAAGGTCCTGCTCACTGCCGTGGAATTTGATCTGTTCACCCGATTTGCGGCACAAGGCCCGATGTCCGCCGCAGAGGTCAAGCATGCCTTGGGCCTCCGTTGCTCAGACAGGAACGTGCTGGACTTCCTGGATGCCTTGGCCAGCCTCGGGTTCCTGCATCGGCAGGGGCTGCTTGCCGAAGCGAAATACGGAAATGGCCCGGAAGCCGCGTTCTTTCTCGACAAAACGACACCCGCGTACATCGGGGGCATCCTGGAAATGGCCAACAGCCGGCTCTATGGCATTTGGGCCAACCTGGCCACGGCCATGCGCACCGGCACGCAACAGAACGAGGCCCGGGGAGGGGCGGATTTCTTTGCCACACTGTACAGCGACCAAGACCGGCTTCGCGAGTTCACAAAGGCCATGAGCGGCATCCAGATGGGCGCGTTCTCGGCTTTTCTCAAGGCCTTTGACTTCTCAACGTCAAAGACCTTGCTCGACCTTGGCGGCTCCGATGCCTGCCTTTCCCTGCTGGTGGCAGGCCAACACCCGCACATGACCTGCATTTCCTACGACCTGCCCCCCGTGCAGCCCATCGCTCATGCCAACATTGTGCGGTCCGGCTTGGGCGACCGTGTAACCGCGGCTGCAGGCGATTTCTTCGCGGACAAGTTCCCTGCGGCCGACGTGATCGCCATGGGCAACATTCTGCATGGTTGGAGCGAGGAGAAGAAGCTGGTGTTGATGCGCAAAGCCTTTGATGCGCTTCCTGCGGGGGGGGCCTTGGTCGTCCTGGAGACCATCATTGATGATGACAGGCGCCAGAGCACCTTCGGCTTCCTGATGAGCCTAAACATGCTGATGGAAACACAGCACGGGTTCAACTTCACCTTGACCGACTTCCAAGGCTGGGCCGAAGCCGTGGGCTTCAAGCGGGTGCAAATGCTGCCACCGGCAGGGCCCAACAGTGCCGCTGTGGCCTACAAGTAAGCAAGTGGCCGGTGCCTGCACCGGCTTCCGCGGGATGCCTTGTGGCAGGTGCCGCCCCGCGCACCGAGGCCCTGCCAACCGTCGTTTTCCCCGTTGCAACCGTCTTGTGGCCGGGTGGTGCCAACGTGTTGCCTTCCCCGCCGGATACCGGAAAAGCGTGCCCGTCAATTGGTTCGTGTGCAACTTCGCGCCGTGCCCAACCTGCGTCCTCTTCGCGTCCTGCTGCTCCGCATCGGTACTGTTGCCGCAGTGTTCGCTCTCCAACGCGCACTGTTCATCCTGCTCAACGGGGAAACCTTCCCTTCCCCGCCCGCATCCGTTTTTCTGGGGGGGCTGCGGTTCGACCTGAGCGCGATCGCATGGCTGTATGCACCGTGGATCATCCTGTTCCTGGTGGACCCACGACCAAGGGCGCGCCTGGCGACTGTGCAGAAAGTGCTCTTCCACGTGAGCAACCTGTGCTGCTTTTTCCTGAACTGCGTTGATGTGGAATACTATAAGTTCACCTTGAAGCGCAGCACGGCGGATCTGTTCGGCATCGCCACCGGCGGCACCTCGACGCCGCGCCGCTGCGCCAGGGCGCGCCCCCGCCGCTGGGCGGCGAGGCGGACGAACTCCCCCCGCTCGCGCAGCCGTTCGAAGGCGCCGCTCCCGCCCT
>CALMYC010000185.1 GCA_937873385.1 uncultured Flavobacteriales bacterium
TATACGGTCGCGGTGCGCATCATCATTTTCGCCATGCTCCCCGCTTGGGGCATTGCCAACGCGGCTTCAACGTTGGTGGGCCAAAACCTCGGTGCCGCCAAACCGGACCGCGCCGAGCGGAGCGCATGGATGTGCGGACATGTGAACATGGTGTACATGACGTCCATGGCCCTCCTGATCTTCGCCATTGCACCTTGGGCCATGGGCTTTTTCACCGCGGAGCCTGACGCGGCCCGTACCGGCGTCCGTGCCCTGCGGATCATCTGTGCCGGGTACTTCTTCTATGCCTACGGCATGGTGTTGTCCCAGGCATTTAACGGGGCAGGCGATACCCTGACGCCCGTTTGGCTTAACATGGTCTGCTTCTGGCTGCTGGAAATTCCCCTGGCGTGGTACTTGGCCCACGGGATGCACGCTCCGGAGGGTGTGTTCATTGCCATCGCCGTGAGCGAAAGCATGCTGGCCTTGCTTTGCATGGCCATCTTCCGAAAAGGGAGGTGGAAGTTGGTAAAACTGTGAAACTCAAGGCCGTGCCTTGAGCTTTGGCCGGCCGTCCGCTTCCCACTTCAATACAGTGTCCAGGATCTGCTCGATCTTGCGGCTGTCCGCCCACGTACCACGGAAGATCAGGCGGCCTTCACCATCGACCACGAAGGCCCCGTTCGGCACCCGGCCATAAGCCGTGAAGACCTGGTCGTCCATCCGGTCCACCAGCACCGGCAGTTTGGTGAGTTGGGCAAGCTCATGGGCATAGGCCGTCTTTTGTTCCATGGTGGTGGGCACCGGGTACTTGCTGAACTTCTTCTTGTCCCCGGGATGAAGTTCCCTGCCGTAGATCACGAAGAGTTCCACCTTGGAGGTGTCGTATTTCGCCAGTAAGCGGTCCCAGAGCGGGAGCTGCGCACGTGCCGGGGGATTGCTGATGCTGACGGTCATGAAGGCCCGAAGCTTGCCCCTGTGCGCGGCCAAGTGGTAAGGCAGGCCGTTGCGCACTTCATCCAAGGTGAAGTCATGCGTGGCGGGCACCATGTTGCCGCCTTCGCTGTATGCCTGGATGTCCTTGATGGTAGCCCGGATCATCTTGTCGAAGTTCATCCGCCAGATGTTCACCTCGCGGCGCATGGCCTTGATCTCGCCTTTGGTGTAGCCGTTCAGGAAAAAGTCCAGGTCATCATTGAAGCGGATCCCGCCCTTGTCAGGGTAGGGTTCAGGGTTCCAGTCCTGCACTTGGCCGGTAGCCTGCATGGCGATCAGGAGCAGTAAGGGCAGAAGAATGCGCATGCGGCAAAAGTAGATCGCCGATATTCGGGCCATGATGGCCAATTTCTTGTTCCGGGTGACCGTGTTGTCCTTTTCTTCTTCAGCGCTCGCCCAGGGTTACACGAGCTATTTTACCGGGGACACCGCCGATGCCCACACCATGCCGTTGGGCGGTGTGTGCATGATGGGCGGCGCCACCGAGTTCGATCCCGCCATGCAGTGGTTCCTGGACCGCGCCAACGGCGGGGATGTGCTGGGGGTGTGGAAGGCTGTACAAGCCTATGCCTCCTGGTTCGCCCAACTGGTGGAAACCGCGCGCGAGGCCAAAGCCATCGAGTACGATCCGCTGCGCGAAATCTGGGTTGGGAACACAGGCCTCTTCCAGGCGGAAGTGGAACTTTCCGCGCGCTTCCAGGAGCAGGGCTGGAGAGCGCCTGTCGCGGTCAAAGGGCGCGCCGACCAGCTCATCCGCGCCTCCGCGGGGAAGG
>CALMYC010000186.1 GCA_937873385.1 uncultured Flavobacteriales bacterium
GCGGCCACCAGAACGAGTTGCCGTTGCCGATCCAGGTATCCTGGTAGGAGTAATACGCTGCATCGGGGTAGACGTAATACATGGAATTGGTCAGGTCGGTTACGTTGCTGCCGGAAATGTTATCCCAGCGCTCCTCCAGCACACCGCTGCCGGAGCAGGTATAGACCACGGTGGGGGTGAAGGTGGGCGTGGGGCTGGACGTGGCGGTGGGCGCGAGGGGGGCGGTGGGCACCGGCCTGGGCAGCACATTGCAGGCCGCCGCGAGCAGCCCGGCCAGGACGAGCAGCAGGAGCAAGGGGAAACGGCGCTTCATAGCCGGGTGACCTGCTCGAGCCAGAAGCGGTCGAAACGCTCCCCATCCACACGGGTGACCACGCGGAAAGGCCGCCCGGCGGGGTCGGGGCGCTCGTACAGCAAACCGTCCTTCTCCTCGATGCTTATACGCACTTCCTCGATCTCGATCCCCTCCCGCCAGCCGAGCGCCACCGCGCAGGCCAGCGGATCGTGCTGGAAATTGATCAGGTCGTCGGGCAGGCCCGCGCAGACGGCCCCGATGCGGGTTTCGTTCTGCTCGTCCACGGCAAACTGCTCGGCCTGGCGGGCGATGAGCCGGGCCAGCGGGCCTGCGGCGCTCAAGGCGGGCAAATCGGCGCGGCGCAGGGCGGTCTCGACGGTGACGCTGAGCGGCACGAGGAGAGGGTTCGAGTGCTCCAGCACAAACTGCGCCGAGCGGACGTCCACCTGGAAGTTGAAATCCATGTCGTTGCCCCAATGGGGATACCCCGGGCGCACCGGGAAGACGTAGCCGCCCATCAGGACCAGGTTGGCGCGGGCAAGGATGCCGGGCCGGCGGCGCTCAAGCAGGGCCAGGTTGGTGGTGGGGCCAATGCCGATCAGCAGCGCGCCCTGATCGATGCTCTGCTCCAGCAGGTCCAGCGCCTGCTCGGGCGGGTTGGGACGCAGCGCGACCGGCGCGGGCCAGTAGCGCTCTTCGGGCGGCAGGCCAAGTTCGTAGGGGTAGTAGCCGCCGGAGGTATCCGCGCCGGCGGCGACGGGCACCTGCGGGCGGCCCGCCAGGTCCAGCGCATACGGCATCAGTGCGGCCTGGTCGGTGAAGTAGATCGGTGCGGCCACTTCCTCTGCTCTTCTCCGGAACACTTCGGCGATGGTTCCTTGGGCCTCGCCGATCACCACGGGGATGCCCGGCTTGATGATGCCTGCCTTTTCCCCGGCGATCTTTTCCAGCGTATCACCCAGCAGGTCTGCATGGTCCCAGCCGATGTTGGTGATCACGCAAACTTCCGGCGTGACCACGTTGGTGCTGTCCAGCCTTCCTCCCAGGCCGCATTCGATCACGGCGATGTCGGTCTTTTCCCGGTGGAACCAATCCAGTACCAGCGCCACACCCCATTCAAAAAAGGAAGCGCCGATCGGCTCGAAGGCATCGTGGTGCTGTTCCACGAAGTCGGCAACGGCTTCCTTGGGGATCATTTCGCCGTTGGTGCGGAAGCGCTCACGGAAGTCGCGCAGATGGGGCGAGGTGTGCAAGCCGGTGCGGTAGCCCGCTTCCTGCAGCACGCTGGCGATCATGTTGGAGGTGCTGCCCTTGCCGTTGGTGCCGGCGATGTGGACGCATTTCAGGCCGCGCTCCGGATGGCCGAGCAGGTCCATCAGCGCGTGGGTGTTGCTGAGGTCGGCCTTGTATGCGGCTTTGCCGATGCGTGAGAACATGGGCAGGCGCGCGTTGAGGTACGCCAGGGTTTCCGGGTAGTTCATCTCCGGCATGACAGTAAGGAACTGCAGTCCAGCTTGAACGGGCGCTGGTCAAATGTGGT
The DNA here is from genome assembly GCA_937873385.1 of uncultured Flavobacteriales bacterium. Lineage (GTDB taxonomy): Bacteria > Bacteroidota > Bacteroidia > Flavobacteriales_F > PHOS-HE28 > PHOS-HE28. The sequence continues at coordinate 1,836 of CALMYC010000186.1, forward strand.
AACACAATCCGGCACCGGTTCAAATTTTTATGGTCGGACCTTCGACGCCTCGCATGCCATGCATGCTGTGGAGTGCCGCTTCGCTAATACCCAGGCCGGATTTGTCAATTTTCATGGTCCCAATGAGAGTCTGGCCTGTGCGGAGCCGAAGGCCCGGTCCTACTGCAGCACAAAGATGAAGGTCATCGTGCCGCGCTGGTCGTCGCGTGCCTTTGGGTCGGGGTAGAAGCTGCTTTCCAGCGCGGCGCGCTTGGCCAGCCCCACCAGCGTTTGGTCCAGCGTGGTGCTCTTGTCGGTGTTCTGGCTCACGCGCGCCACCTTGCCGTCGGCGCTTACCCAAATGTCCAGCACCACCTTTCCGCCCACGTGGGGTTTGTCCTGGATGCTCGGCCTTTTGCGAATGGTGCGCCCTGCCAGGTCGATGCTCCAGCCGTCGCCGCGGTAACTGCCCGTACCGTTGCCGATGCCGGTGCCGCCGGGCGTTCCCGTGGAACCGCCAGCCACCCCGGGCACGTCCGACGCACCTTTGCCGGAGCTGCCGGAGCCTCCGGTGGTGTTCCACATGTTGTTCAGCTTGTTCTTGAAGGCCTGTTCCTGTTCCTCCTTGGTGGGTTGCTTGGGCTTTTCAGGCTTCGGCTTGTTGTTCTTGGGCTTTTCCGGCGTTTTGGGTGTCACCACGGGCGCTTCCGGTTCGGCGTCGTTGGTCAACACCTCCGGCTCGGGCTGGCTTTCCGGCTGTGCGGCCGTAGTAGCCGCAGGAATGCTGGGCTCCGGGTTGGTGCTGTTGTCGCCCATGCCCAGTTCGGTGTAACCCAAGGCGAGTTCCAGTCCGGCACCGCCGCCTTCGCTCTGCGGGAAGGGCGGAATGGGCGTGATGATCTTGTAGAGCAGGAAGAACAGCAAAATCAGCCCGTGCAGCACGATGGAGATCGTGAGTGCGACGCTCTTGCGCTGAACGCTGTTCTCTTCAGCCGCCGCCATCATCGGCTCACGCGTTCTTTTGGGTGCCCAGCACCATTTTGATCTTCAGCTTGGCGCCGATCTGCATCACGTCCACCAGGTCCTGGATGCTGAGCTCGCGGTCGAAGTTCAGCACCACCGTGGGCTCCGGCATGCCCGCGATGGCCTCTTGCAGCGCGGATTCCAGCTGGTCGAAGGGCACGGGCTTCTTGTTGATGGTGTACTGGTGCTCCTTGGTGACGGAAATGTTCACCGGCACTTTGATGGCCTGCTCGTTGTTGGCGCTCTTGGGCAGCATCAGCTTGATGACATTGGGATTGGCCATGGTGCTGACGATGAGGAAGAACAGCAGCAGGAAGAACATGATGTCATTGAGCGACTCGGTGCTCACTTCGGCATGTTCCCTTCTGGGTCGGCGCAATTGCATGGCAAGGTCCTATTTGGCCGGTTCGTGGATCACGTCCATGAATTCCATGGAGGTGGTTTCCATGCGGGCGATCACTTTGTCCATCAGGGTGTTCACGATGTGGTAGCCCACGAAGGCGATGATGCCCACGATGAGGCCCGCAGCGGAGGTCACCATTTTCTGGTAGAGGCCTTCGGAGATCACGGAAATGCTGATGTTGTCGGTGAGCGAGATGTCGTAGAAGATTTTGATCACACCGATGATCGTTCCGATGAAACCGAACATGGGGGCGAGCTTGGCGAAGAGACTGAGCATGGTGATGCCGCGCTCCAGCCGCCCCGCTTCCACGCGGCCCACGGTCTCCATGGCGCTCTCGATCTCCCGCGCGGGCATGCCCATGCGCTGGATGCCCTTGGCCACCATGCGTGCGCCGGGCGAACCGCTTTGGGCGCAGAGGTTTTTGGCGCTGTCGATCTTGCCTTCGTGCATGTAATCGCGCACCTTGGGCATGAAGTCCTTTTCCTGGTTGAGGGCCTTGCGCAGGATGATGGAGCGCTCGATGACCACGTACACGGTGATGATGCTCATCAGGGCCAGCGGACCCATGATCCACCAGCCACCGAAGCTGATGAGGTCCCACAAGCTGAGCTGGTCGGCCGGGGTGTTCACCACCACGGGGGCGGTGACCACTTGCTGCGCGGCCTCCACTACCTGGGCGGCGGATTGTTGCACTTGGGCTGTAAGGAGGAGGAACATGTGTGAGGTTCAGGTTGTGGTTGAACGGGAAAATGGTCCCGGAAATTTTACGGCATCAATTGGGCCAGGGCGATCTCGAAGGCCGTTCGGGTAATGTGGGTGCGTGTGTTGTTGCGCGCGTGGACCTTTTCCAGCGCGTTTCCGATGATGGTGCTTACATCGTGGAAGATGGCCTTGTCCGTGAGTTCCACGCCGTACATCATGCAATAGGCGAACACACGGGCCATGCCGCAGTTGGCGATGAAATCGGGGATCACGGCCACCTGGCCGTCCGCATGCTCGGCAATGGGCCCGTAGAAGATCTCCTTGTCGGCGAACGGGACGTTGGCCCCGCTGGCAATGGTTTCCAGGCCGGCGGCGCAGAGGCGGTCCACCTGGTCGCGGGTCACCAGGCGTGAAGCAGCGCAAGGCAGGAAAATCTCGGCCTTGCAGTCCCAGATGCGTTCATTCACGGTTTCGAACGGCTGAAGGCCTGGCGTCTGCAGGCGGTTGTTCTGTTTTTCCAGAAGGAGCTTTTCCACCGCAGCAGCGTCCAATTCCTCCGGCTTTGTCAGCCCCCCCAAGCGGTCGGTGATGCCCGTAAGGACCGCTCCTTCGCGACTGAGGTAGTAGCCTGCCGCTGCGGCCACATTGCCCCATCCCTGTACGATCACGCGCTTGCCTTTCACGCTGCTGCCTTGCAGCCGGTAGTGGTGGCGCACACTTTCGGCCACGCCCCAACCGGTGATGAGGTCCGCCACGGCATACCGCCCGGCCACCGGGGTGAAATGCAGGTCGTCCAGGCGCTTGCTCACGCCCGTGCGCAATTGGCTGATGATGCGCAAAGCGGACAAGCTCCCCTCTCCCGCCGGGCGCTTCGACGCCGTTTCGATTTGTTCCAGAGCCCTTCCCGTGGTATTGGGGCCCTTTGCCTTTTAAACCCCCCCTGCCGTACTGCGCTCCATGGCAATGATGGTGTCCTGCGCATCCCCCCGGATGTTGCGAATCAGCGTACTGATCTGCCGGGTTGCTTCGGCCGAGTGTTCAGCCAGTCGCTGTATTTCCTGAGCAATGACAGAGAACCCTTTTCCGGCATCACCCGCTGCCGTTGCCTGGATAGAAGCATTCAGCGCCAGGATATTGGTCTGCTCGGTAATATCTGAAATCAGGGTAACG
>CALMYC010000187.1 GCA_937873385.1 uncultured Flavobacteriales bacterium
TCTTTGACTACGGCTACCTGGGCAAGTACACCACCGACCGCATTCCCACCTATGACCCGCTTACGGGCAAGCAGACCGGGTTCATGGATACGCAGGTGCATTTCACCCCATCGGACCTGAACCCGGACGCTGCCGCGTTCCCCACCCAATACTTCAGCCTGTTCGGTGAAGGAAGCCCCTTTTACCAGAACTTCTTGAACGTCCAACAGAACGGAGGGCTGCTGAACGGCCAGTTGCCCAACAGTGTGTACGGCCTTTGGAACAATGTGGGCGTGCTGAGCAACCGTTGGTCCAGGTACCAATCCGATCAGATCCGGGTGTCGGCCACGGGTGCGGCGGACATCGGGAAGCACGCGGTGAGCATCGGCATGGAGTATGAGCAGCTGACCAACCGGAGCTACCAAGTGGCCCCGGTGGGCCTTTGGGGCACTGCCCGCCAACTCACCAATTTCCATCTGCGCGAATTGAACCGTGCGGACTCCACGCTCTTCGACGGGCCGGGGGGCATCATTTACACCAGCTATCCGCGGCTGGTGGGGAATGACCAGGCCGTATTCGATTACAACCTCCGCTCGGCGCTCGGACTGGACCCCCGCGGCACCGACTTCATTGATGTGGATGCCCTGGATCCCTCCATCTTCTCCCTGGGGATGTTCTCCCCGGACGAGCTGATCCAAAACGGCATTGGGATCATCAGTCCAAGGGGCGGCCTGATCAACAGCTACTACGGCTATGATTACCAAGGCAACAAGCTCAAGGGCAAGCCCTCCTTCGCGGATTTCTTCAATGCCCACACCCGGGTGGGGAACGATACGGTGTATTCACGCCTGCAAGCCCCCTTCCAGCCGAGTTACGTGGCGGGCTATGCCATGGACAAGTTCGCGTTCGACGACATTATTTTCAACGTGGGGGTCCGTGTGGACCGCTATGACGCCAGCCAGAACGTGCTGAAGGACCCCTACCTGTGGCGCCCGGCGTACAAGGCAGGTGATACACAGGTGCAGGCGCTGTACACCAACCTGAACCCGCGGCCGGGCAATATCGGTGATAATTACGTGGTGTACGTGAACAGCAGCACGGACCCCACCGCCATTGTGGGCTACCGGGACGGCGACCAGTGGTACAATGCACAGGGAAGCCCGGTGACCGACCCTGCCGTGCTCCGCCAGTCGGAAGGCATTCAGCCCTATTTGATCAACTACAAGAACGACCCGGCCGGAAGCCTGACGGGATCAAAGCTTCGCCAGGAGGCCTTTGAGGTGTACAACCCCAAAGTGAACGTGATGCCCCGCATTGCCTTCTCCTTCCCCATCAGCGACCAGGCCGTGTTCTTTGCGCACTACGACATACTTACCCAGCGGCCCACGGACTACAGCCGCCTGGACCTGCTCGGTTACGCCTATATCGAGAACACCGGGAGCATCCTGAACAACCCGAACCTGAAACCCACCAAAACCATCGATTATGAACTGGGCTTCCAGCAGGTGTTGACCAAGTCCTCCTCCTTGAAGTTGTCCGCCTACTACCGTGAGCTGCGCGACCAGATCCAGGTGCGCAACGTGGCCCAAGCCTGGCCGGTGAGCTACCGCACGTACGACAACATCGACTTCGGAAACGTGATCGGCTTCACCACCACCTACGACCTGCGCCGCACCAAGAATGTGTGGATGCGCGCGAGCTACACCCTGCAGTTTGCCAAGGGTACAGGCTCCGATCCGAACACGACCCTCTCGCTCATCAATGCGGGGCAGCCCAACTTGCGCACCATCTTCCCGCTGAGCTTTGACCAGCGCCACCGTTTCCAAGGCACGGTTGACTTCCGCTACGGCGAGGGTTCGGACTACAACGGCCCCCTGCTCTTCGGCAAGAAGATCTTTGAGCGCACGGGCATCAACATCGTGGCCGACCTGGGCAGCGGTACCCCATACAGCCGTTCATCCAACATCTACAACGAGGGCGAGGGTTCGGGCACCTACTTCCTGGAAGGCACGCTCAACGGGGCCAGCCTGCCGTGGCAGTTCAACACCGACCTGGTGATCGACCGGGACATCCCGCTGACCTTCAACAAGAGCAAGGGGGACAAGGCCAAGAAGACCAACCTCAACATCTATCTGCTGGTGAACAATGTGTTCAAGACGGAGATGATCACCGGGGTGTACCGTGCCACGGGATCGCCCAATGACGACGGCTTCCTGGCCTCCACGCAATTTGCCAGCTACATCGCCTCCAAAAACGACCCGCAGGCCTACCGCGACTTGTACAGCCTGAAGGTGAACACCCCATACAACTACGGCACACCGCGCACCATCCGCCTGGGCGCGCGCTTCGACTTCTGATCCACATGAAAGGTCCCACGATCATGAACAACCTACGCTTCACTACCCTTTCCGTTGCAGCGCTCGCCAGCCTGGCGCTGGTTGCGCGAGAAAGGCCCGGACATTCCAGAAGCGCTACTTCCGGTACCGCCGGCAGCGCCAGAGCGGCTGCCTGTGCACCGGCCACGGCCTTCAATGAGCTGGACCTGAACAACGTGCGGGCCCGCATTGAAACGGGCGGCAACATGTGGCAGGACCGCGGTGCCGGAGGCGGCCCCGCCTATGAGGTGCCCAAAACACCTCCGGGCACCTCCATCAATGCGGGTCCCAATGCACTCTTTGCAGGTGCATTGTGGTTGGGCGGCCTTTCGCCCGACAATATCCTGAAATTGGCCGCCGTGCGCTTCCGCCAGGAAGGGAACGACTATTGGCCAGGGCCGCTCACGGCATTCGACACGGTTACACATACGGGCGATGCCTCCGTTGACGGCCCTGTTTGCACCGCATTTGACAAAACGTGGAAGACCATGCGCGTGGATGCGGAAAAGCAGTCGGCCTACTTCGCCTGCCTGGCTGACCCGCAGTGCGATCCCAACGTCAATTTCCCGGGTTATACCATTCCGAGCTATTTCTACGACTGGCCAGCCCATGGCGATGTGACCAAGGGACAGGACTACCACCTGGCACCGTTCTACGACAACAACAATGATGATGCCTATGACCCGGATGACGGGGACTATCCCGGTTACGACCTGAAGAAGGTGATCGATTGCAAATCCAAGCGCCGCGAGGACTTGGTGCCACTGTTCGGTGACCAGAACATTTGGTGGGTGTTCAATGACAAGGGCAACACCCACACGGAATCCGGTGGGCAGCCCATTGGCATGGAGATCCGCGCGCAGGCCTTCGAGTTCGCCACCAACGACGAGGTGAACAACATGAGCTTCTACAACTACGTGCTGATCAACCAAGGCACCCAAACCCTCACGGAGACCTACTTTGGACAGTGGGTGGACGTGGACCTGGGCGGTGCCAACGATGATTACGTGGGATGTGACGTGCAGCGTGGACTCGGCTACGGCTACAACGGCGATGCGGTGGATGAGGATGCGAACGGCCACTTGGGCTACGGCGGACCGATCCCCCCGCCACCGGCCATTGGCGTGGACTTCTTTGAAGGGCCATACCAGGACTACGATCACATCGACAACCCGCTGACCACGAACTGCGACTTGGCACGGGCACAGCTGGGCATTCCCTACAAAGGCATCGGCATTGGCTATGGCGACAGCGTGCCGGACAACGAACGGTACGGCATGCGTGCCTTCGTGTACCACAACAATGCGCAGGGGGCGCAAGGCGATCCGGACAATGCTGGTCAATACTATGGCTACCTGAAGGCGATCTGGGGCGACAATACCCCCATGACCTACGGCGGAAGCGGCTACAGCACGGCCAGTGGCGGAACGCGGTCCTATTATATGTTCCCCGGCACGTCCGACACCTTGGGTTGGGGCACCAACTGCGTTCCGCAACCGGCCTGGGATGAGGTCACCGCAGGCAATGCGCCGGGCGACCGCCGCTTTATCCAGAGCGCAGGCCCCTTCACCCTGGAGCCGGGCGCCTACAACAACATCACCGTGGGCGTGGTCTTCGCAAGGGCGGCGGCCGGCGATGTGCAAGCCAGTGTGAACCTGATGCGCAAAGCGGACGACAAGGCCCAATCCCTGTTTGACAATTGCTTCCGGATCCTCAATGGGCCCGATGCGCCGGACGTCACGATCCAGGAACTGGACAAGGAATTGATCCTGTACATCACCAACCCGTTGGGCAGCAATAATTTCAATGAAGGCTACCACGAGGTGGATCCCACCATCCCGGAAACCGCCACAGACCGCGAATACCATTTCCAGGGCTACCAGATCTTTCAAGTGGCCACCGCCACCGTTTCCCCCGACCAACTACATGACCAGAACAAGGCCCGTTTAGTGGCACAGGTGGACATCCACGATGGGGTAACCCAGCTCATCAACTGGATCCAGGACCCGGAGATCAACCTGCCCGTACCCGTGCAGATGGTGGCCGGCAACGATACCGGGGTGGTCCACTCCTTCCGGATCCTCACGGACAAGTTTGCCACCGTGGACCCGCAGTTGAAGAACTTCCAGACGTACTACTACATGGCCATTGCATACGCGTACAATTCGTATGAGCCATACAACCCCACAACGTCCACGGGGCAACCGTACCCATACAAGGCTGGGCGCAAGGCCCCGTCAGGTTCCATCAGGGTGTATGCCGGCATACCGCACAAGACCAGTGTGGAGAACGGTGGCACCGTGCTCAACGCCCAGTATGGCGACGGTTTCAAGCTCACACGCATTGAAGGACAGGGCAATGGTGGCTTGAAGATCGCACTGGACCGGACCACCTTGGACCAGATCGTGGCGGCACCGGTGGGGACCCACATCGACCAGCCCACCTATGAAAAGGGCAGGGGGACTGAGAACATTAAGGTTGTGGACCCGCTGAAAGTGCCTGCCGGCAACTTCGAGCTGTGGGTGAGGGACACCACGGCATGGCCGAGCCCAGCGGCCACCTCGGCCGGGTTTGTCAGCTACAATGAGCTGAATGACGCCCATTGGATGTTGGTGCGGTTGACGGACAATCCCACCCCGGAAGACACCATACGCTCAAACACCGTGCTCGCCATGCAGAATGAGAGCCTGATCCCCCAATGGGGCATCTCGGTGACCATGACACAGACCGCGTACCGGATCCTGACCGGAGGCACTTTGCAGGACTACACCAACTTCCTGGGCAGCGCCATGGAACCGGCCGACGGCGGATGGTATGCAGGCATTCCGGACCAGGAAGGCGAAACCATGCAGAACTGGATCCGTTCCGGAACAGCCTTGGACGCCACGTTGGTGTACAAGGACATGCCGGGCATCGATGATGAGCAGCAGTATGAACATGTCCTGGGCGGCACTTGGGCCCCTTGGGCCGTGGCGGGCAATGCGGACCAGCAACCATGCGGACCGGGCTTGGTGGCCGGAACGCGCGGACAGATCAGCATCAAGGAACTGCCCAGTGTGCAAGTGGTGTTCACCCCGGACAAGAGCAAGTGGACGCGTTGCGTGGTGGTGGAGGAAAGCGCCACACAGGACTACACCGTGCCGGCCAACGTGGCCAAGCTGGCCCTGCGACCCGTGCCCAGCGTGGACAAGAACGGCATTCCCACCGGTAGCCCGGGCTGCAATGAGGCGGAAGCGACCTTGACCGATGCGATGAGCATGAGCTGGTTCCCCGGCTATGCGGTGGACCTCGAAACCGGGGAACGGTTGAACATGTTCTTCGGGGAGAACAGCTTCCTCGGCGGCAATGCCGGCAGGGACATGCTGTGGAACCCGTCGGACGTGTTGCTCAACACGGATGGCCAGGCCATATTCGGCGGCCAGCACTGGATCTACGTCTGCCTGAACCGCCAACGCCTGAACAATGGCGGGGCAGGTGCCATGCCACAGTATGACCAGGGTGCCTTCTGCCGCACCAACCTGGCTACGGCGGCAGGCATTGCAAGGGTGTTCCGCTCAGTGGCCTGGGTAGGTTCCGGCCTGCTGAAACCGGGCATGAGCATGAAAACGCCGCAAGAAGGATTGGTGCCCTCCGAGGTGCGCCTGCGGATGGACGTGAGCAAGCCGTACACCATCTATGCCGATCCCTTCGCGGGCTACACGCCGTCCATCCCCGTGGCACGCAACGGCGGGCTGCCGTTGTACACGTTCAATACCGGCGAATCCGTGGCCACCACCGATGTGACGGATGTGGGCAAGAGCGGCCTTGACCTGATCGGCGTCGTGCCCAACCCGTACTACGCCTACAGCGGTTATGAAACAACCCGCTTGGACAACCGGGTGAAATTCATCAACCTGCCCAAAACATGCACCATCAGCATTTACACGGTAAGCGGCACCCTGGTGCGCAAGTTCAAGAAGGACAATGAGCTCACCTACCTGGATTGGGACTTGAAGAACAACTACAATGTTCCCGTTTCAGGGGGCACCTACCTGTGCCACATCGATGCACCGGGGCTCGGTGAGAAAGTCATCAAGTGGTTCGGTGTGATGCGTCCCGTTGACCTGCAGAACTTCTAAGCCATCCTGACGGATACAATGTTGAACAGCATGAGGATGAACATTATCGGAGCACGATTGATGGTGGCGGCAGGCGCAACGCTGCTGGCCGGAGGGGCCATGGCCGGCAATCCCGACAGGGCCGGTTCAGCAGGGGCTACCCAGCTCCTGGTGAACCCCTGGGCAAGAAGCAACGGCTGGTCCCTGGCCAATACGGCCACCCTGCAAGGGGCGGAAGGCATGTTCGGCAATGTGGCCGGCCTGGCCCATGTGCGGAAAACCGAGCTCCTGTTCACCAGCACGCGCTGGTTGGAAGGCAGCGGCGTGAAAGTGAACGCCGTGGGGTTCGGGCAGAAGCTCGGCGAAAGCGGCGTGCTGGGCATCACGGCCACCACCTTTTCATTTGGTGACATCCCGGTAACCACGCCGGACCAACCCGAAGGTGGCTTGGGCACATTTAGCCCCACGCAGTCAAACATCGGGCTGGCCTATTCGAAGGCGTTCTCCAACAGCATCTTCGGCGGCATGCTGGTACGGGTGGTCTCAGAGTCCATCGCCAACGTGCGCACGTCCGGCGTGTGCTTCGATGCCGGCATTCAATATGTGACCGGCCCCACGGAGAACATCCATTTCGGCATCGCACTGAAAAATGTCGGGCCCGCCATGCACTTCAGCGGGGACGGCCTTGCCGTGCAGGGCTTGCTCACCGGTGGCGACCACACCCTCACCCTGGAGCAGCGCTCGGCCGATTTTGAGCTGCCTTCGATGATGAACATCGGTGCCGCCTACGACTTCAATATATCCGAGCTGCACAAGGTGACCTTGGCGGGCACGTTCACTTCCAATTCCTTCACCAAGGACCAGTTCATACTGGGCGCGGAATACGCATTCAAGAAGATGATCCATGTGCGCGGCGGCTACGTTTACGAAAAGAACGTGATCGACAAGGAGCTGCGTGAAACGGTGTTCACCGGCCCGAGCGCCGGCATCAGCGTGGATTTCCCGTTCGGCGAGGAGAAGAAGAGCGCCATTGCCATTGACTACGCGTACCGGGCCACCAACCCCTTCAACGGGGTGCACAGCATCGGCGTGCGTTTGAGCTTGTAGAGAAAAAGGTCCCTACCTTTGGAAAAGGACCCACCGGGTCCTTTTCCTTGTTTTACCGGAACAGCGACAACAACGGGACCGCAGGCAAGCTGCGGACAAGATCATGAGCACTACCGCCTACTATACCGAGGAAGGGCTGCGCAAACTGCAGGAGGAGTTGCACCGCATGAAGACGGTGGACCGGCCCCACATCAGCCACCAGATCGCCGAGGCACGCGACAAGGGCGACCTGAGCGAAAACGCTGAATACCATGCAGCCAAGGAGGACCAGGGCCTGCTGGAGGCGCGGATCGCCAAATTGGAGGAGGTTGTGGCAAGCGCCCGCGTGGTGGACCCGGACCACTTGGACACGGACAAAGTCTACATCCACTGCACCGTGAAGGTGAAGCAGGTGGGCGGCACCATGGAGCGGGCCTTCACCTTGGTGGCGGAGAGCGAATCCGACATCAAGAGCGGCAAGATCAGCGTCAGCTCGCCCATCGGCCAAGGGCTGCTGGGCAAGCAGGTGGGCGAGGTGGCGGAGATCATCACCCCTACTGGCACCACGCGTTTTGAAGTAGTGGACATCTCCCGGTAATGGACAGCATCTTCTCACGCATCATCCGCGGTGAGGTCCCCTGCCACAAGGTGGGTGAGGATGATCGGTTCCTGGCTTTCCTGGACATCAATCCGGTGCGCGTGGGCCACAGTTTGGTGATCCCAAAATTGGAGGTGGACAAGTTCTTCGACCTGCCGCCGGACGTGCTGGCCGGCATCATGCCCTTTGCACAAGGGGTGGCCAACCGCATTGCCGCCGTGGTGCCATGCAACCGCATCGGGGTGAGCGTGGTGGGCTTGGAAGTACCTCATGCACACATGCACCTGATCCCCATCGATTCCATCTTCGACATGGATTTTTCCCGGACGAAGCTGAAGATGGCGCAGGCGGAGCTGGCCGCGTTGGCGGACCGGATCCGCAACGCGTGAGGTTCACGACTTCACGCGGCCGGGATTGTTGCGGATAAAACTGCCCCAATCGCCGGTGCCGCGCGCGGCCTTGGGCAGGGGCCCTTTCGCGGCCGTGCCGTTGGCCAGTGCATGGCAGACGGCCACGGCCAGTGCATCAGTGGCATCGGTGCTCGTCGGAAGGTCCTTCACGCCCAGAATGCTCACCAGCATGGCGGCCACTTGTTCCTTGGTGGCATTGCCGTTCCCGGTGATGCTTTGCTTCACGCGTTTGGGGGCATACTCCACCACGGGGATCTCCCTGTGCAAGGCCGCCGCGATCGCAACGCCCTGCGCCCGCCCCAGCTTCAGCATGCTCTGTACGTTTTTTCCGAAGAATTGGGCCTCAATGGCCAGCTCATCGGGGTGGTGTCTTTCAATGATGCGCAGCACATGGCGGAAAATGGCGCGCAGCTTCAGCGTGTGGTCATCCTCGGCGGGGAAGCGGATGGCGTCCACTTCCAACAGGGCCATGTTCCGGCCTTCCAACCGCAAGACCCCGAAGCCCATGACGGTGGTTCCGGGATCAATGCCGAGAATGATCCTTTCCTGTTCACGCCCTGCGGGCCTATTTTTGGTCGCTTCCGTTACCACTTTGCATCAATTGATGTCCCGTCGCACGCTCCAGTTCACCCGTTGGGGGATCTTTCTCGCAGCTTGCGTCTTCTTGTACTTGGAGGTTGGCGCGGGCCAAGGTACGCGCACCGTGCCCGGGGATTGGCAGGGATCCCTGCGGTCCGCCAAATGGCCGGTGTGGGTCGCCCTGCTGTCCATGGTTGTGCTCAACTGGGGCATTGAGGCGGCGAAGTGGCGCCGCCTGGTGGCACCCGTGGAGGCCATGGGCTTCGGGCGTGCGTTTTCGGCCACCTTGGCTGGCACGGCCACGGGCTTGCTCACGCCCAACCGTACAGGTGAACCCGTGGGCCGAGTGCTCTTTCTTGCCCCGGAGCACCGGTGGCAGGGCGGCTTCGCAACCTTGGTGGGCAGCATTGCCCAGTTCACCACCACGGTGGTGCTCGGAGCAGCCGCCTTTCTGGTGTGGCGTTTGTCATCCCCCGGGGGCGGCGGAACCTGGGCGGCGTTGTTGGTCGCAGCCGTTGCTCCTGCCGCTCTGTTTTTGTTCTTTCGCCCGTCCCTTTTGCGCCGCATGTTGTTGCAGGTGCCAGGGTTGCGCAGGCTGGGTGGAGCAACAGAGGTGTTGGATAAGTACCCGACCGGCCAATTGCTGGCCGTCCTGCTGATGAGCGTGGCCCGTTACGCCGTGTTTGCGGGGCAGTACATGCTGCTGCTCGCGGCAATGGCCGGGCTCTCCTGGGCTGATTCCGCGGTGATGGTGCCCGTGATCTACCTCTTTTCCACGATCGTTCCAACCATGCTCTTGAGCGAACTGGGCGTGCGCGGTTCAGTGGCCGTGGCCTTGCTCGCCCCTTGCGGGGGCCAACCCGCTTTGGTGCTCCTGGCTTCCTTCGGTGTTTGGGCGGTGAACATTGCCTTGCCGGCCGTGGCGGGAGCCGTGGTGCTGCTGGTGGCGCGGATCCACGCAAGGCCATGAACATGCTGCTGCTGTTGAGCGTGGTTTCCTTCTGCGGTTCCATGGTGCACGCCCTGGTGATCACGGGGTGGAGGGATGCCATTGCGAAGGCCATGGATGGCGGGGCGGAACCAAGGGGGCACCCGGATCTTCAAATGGTGAGCATGGTGGTGCCGGCACGCAATGCGGCCGATACATTGATGCCGTTGTTGCAGGATCTTCATGCCCAACAATGGCCTAGGGACCTGGTTGAGGTCCTGGTCATGGACGATGGCAGCACGGATGGCACCGGAGCACAAGTGCGCGGCATGATGCGCACCTGGCCGGGCCTGCGGCTGCTTGCCGTGCGGGGAGAAGGAAAAAAAACGGCCATTGCGCAAGGTGTTGCCGAAGCCCGCGGCGAATGGGTGGTGCTGACGGATGCGGATGCCCGTTGTGGCCCCATGCGGATCCGGCAGATCATGGACCGCGTTGCACTTGGTACGGTGGACATGCTCCTGCTGCCGGTGGAGACCCGCGCCGGCACCAGCCTGCTGCAGGCTTTGCAGGCCGATGAACAGGCGGGCATGCTGGGTATTGCCGCAGGCACCGCGCTCCAGGGGAATCCGGTGTTGGCCAATGGCGCAAACATGGCATTCCGCAAGGAAGCTTTCCTGGCCGTGGGGGGCTATGCCGGGGACCGATGGGCCAGTGGCGATGACATCTTCCTGTTGCGCCGCATGTTGAAGTCCGGGCGGAACGTGCAGTTCCTGCTGGACCCCAGGGTGCTGGTGAGCGTGGAAGGGGAAAGGGGATCCAAGGCCTTTTGGTCGCAACGGTTGCGGTGGGCCGGCAAGATGCGCAGTGTGGGCGGGGCCGGGAACTGGGCTGCCACGGCCGCCTTGCTCTGGCCTTGGTTCTTGCTCATGGTTTCCTGCTCGTTCGGCGTGCGCGCGTGGATGGGCCCCCACCTGGGCGCAGGCCTGATGTTGGTTGCGGCCGCATGGCTGTTGTGGTTGCTGCCGGTAGTGGCCCTGGTCCGCGGGGTGCGCCGGTTCTACCGTGCCGCAGGCGCACCGAGAATGCCCATGGAGACGGTGCGCAGCATAGTTTCCTGCGCAGCGTTCCATCTGTATGCACCCGTGGTCGCGGTGGCTTCCCTGGGCGTGCGCCCGCATTGGAAAGGTCGCCGGGTGTAGCAGGAGTCCAGCTTCTGGCGGCAAGGCGGGAACGCGGATCGGGATGAACCGACCGTGCAAGGATGTATGGACGCTGTTCCACCTCACCCCTGCTTCAGCCCCTTCGCTCAGAAGGGGAGGTCATCCTCCGTGCTGTCCTGTGGCAGGTCGGCAATGGAGGGGGGCGGAGGAGCTGCTGCACGGGCTGCCACCGGGGCCGGCTGTGCGCGGCCTACGGTTTTTTCGATCCGGTCTCCCTTCAGGCTGAGGAAGTACTTGGTCACACCGTCGCGGGTCCATTCGCGGCCGTTCACGAAGCAGGTCACGGTGACTTCATCACCCGGGGCGAATCCGTCCAGCATGCTTGTATTGCCCTGCGTGAATTCCACGGGGATCAGTTGCGGGAACTGGGTCCCGGATTCGCTGACCACCAGTTCGCGCTTGCTGAACTTTTCACTTACCTTCTGGGTCGTGCCCACCACCTTCACGGTGCCGTTGATGGTTACTGATGCCATGTTGCTTGCCTTTCAAGGCTGTGTTTGAATTATCGTTCGTTGAATGCCAGCAAGGTCTTCCACGCTTCCTCCCGCTTGCCTCCGGCGAGCAATTGCCTGGCTCGTTCGTGGAGTGCCCGCTGCAGGCCGGCCGCATCGTCCTCCATCGCGATGAACAACTCGGCCAGTTCAGTGAGCTTGTAGTCGTTCACGGCGGTTTCATCAGGGACCTTCAAGCTGCTGCCCAGCATGCCGAGATCATTTCCGGTGAGCACGCCGCTGTTGCGCACGGCGGCCGGCAATGCATCAACGCCCACGCCGAAGTGCTGGTTGGGCTGGGTGAGCTCGAACAGGGCATCGCCATGTGCCCGGCAGTAGGTGGACCCGCCCATGCGGCCCACCAGGTCGATCTTGCGCTGGTCGGTCTTGCCGTCCGGCCCCAGCACGGCTTCATCCACATGGACCAGCACCACCTCGCACACCACAAGGTTCGCTGCACCGCCGCCGGTACCTGTTTCAATCACCTGCTGCACCTTGCACTCAAACTGCACGGGGCTCTCCTTCACGCGGAAAGGGCGCACTTTTTCCGAAGGGACCGGCGTGAGGCCTGATTTGCCGAACTCATTGGTGCCTTCGGGAAATTCGCCGCTGGCCACGGAAACCTGCTGCACCATGGCATAGGTCACCGCATTGATCACCACTTCCGGCACGGCTTTCACATTGTGGTAGCTATGCTTGGTGGTGTTGTCCCTTCCCCTACGAGCCGGAGAAAAAATCATGATGGGTG
>CALMYC010000188.1 GCA_937873385.1 uncultured Flavobacteriales bacterium
CTCGCCGGCCGACGATGCCGAGATCAAGCGCGCGGTGGCGGCGGCCAAGGGCAGGCCGTCCTTCGCCGTGCTGTCGCCCGGCGCGCCGCGCTCGACGCCCTCGCAGACCGAGGCCGCCGCCCTTGGCTTCAAGATCGGCACCTATCCCGCCGGCATGCTGTCGCCGGCGATCGCCGGCATGAAGGCCGGCCTGGCGGCGCTGAAGGCAGGGCAGGCGGCGGCCAAGAGTGCGTTGCCGCCGGCGGAAATGCGCGACACCCTCGGCTATGGAGACTACGACGTTCGCGCCAAGCGTTTCATCGTGCCGGCCTGACCGGTCAATGTCTGTGAAGAAGGAACGACGATGATGGTCGAGCCCTGTCCGCTGATCGAATTGTCGGGACCGGCCTACGAGCGGGGCCGCGCAGGAAAAGGCCGGATCGAGAAGTACAAGGAGGAGCTCAAACAGTTCATGTTCAATCCTGGGCAGGAGATCGCCAGCGTGCCCTTCATCGGCGAAAAGCTCGCGCTCTTCGACCCCGAGATGGTGCCCTTCTGCGATTTCGGCATCGATCAAGCGTTCCGCAACGGCCATGCGTGCTGGATGTTCTCTGCCACGGCCAAGGACAGCATCGGCGGCAGGCGTGCCAAGGAAAGCGCCACCGTGATCAAGCGCATGCGCACCTGGTTCGATCAAAGCACCATGCAAGTGATCGCCCGTGAATACCGCATCGCACACGCCTCAATGATCCTGGATTTCGACATCAGCATCCAGGTGGACAATGCAGTGGTGAACGGCGAACTGGTGCCCACCACCATCCTCTACGACGGGGACTGGGACATTCCTTTCCGCAAGCGGGAGATCGTGGGGTTCTGGTTGAAGATGGGGGAATGGAGCACCATCAAGGTCTCGCGCAGCGGACCTTGATGCCATGAACGAACCCCAACTGAGGTTTTCCTTTGCACCTGCCGGACCAGGCGGTCAGAGTGCCATGAAAAGGCCGATAAGGTGATGCAGATCGCACCAACGATGGATGAACATTTTGGGTTCCGCGCTGTGGAACGGGAGGAACTGGCGGCAGGGGTAACACCGCGCCCCGGCGAAACCAAGCTCGGCGAGGCACTGGCCACGGATTGGCGCGATGAAGCCTGCCGGTATGTGTTGTTGGGCATCTGTGAGGACATCGGCCCGCGCGCCAACAATGGCTTGGCCGGTGCGCGCAACGGCTGGGATGCCTTCCTGCCGAACTTCCTCAATTTGCAAGCAAACCGCTTCATCACGCCCGGCGGTGTGCATGTCCTTGGGCGCATCGACCAGCTGGACCCGGATGCCGAACTGGATACCGCCACCATGCGCGAGCGCGTCGCGGAGCTGGATGGCCTGGTGTTGCGCACGGTGTTGCCCATCCTGCAGGCGGGCAAGGTGCCCATCGTCATTGGTGGCGGGCACAACAATGCCTATCCGCTGATCCAGGCCGCCAGCCAAGTGCAAGGCGGGCCGGTGGACGTGATCAACCTGGACCCGCATGCGGATTGCCGTGCGTTGGAAGGCCGCCACAGCGGGAACTCGTTCAGCTACGGCATCATCAACGGCTTGATCCGCAAATACGCAGTGTTCGCCTTGCACCGTGCACGCAACAGCGAGGCCATCCTGCAGTTCATGGATGATCATGATGTGCACCATACGTTCTACGCGGAATACCTGATGGACCCCCTGCTCTTCCACAAGGAGCTCGGCGCGTATGTGGATGCGGAGCACACGCCGCTCTGCGTGGAGCTGGACATGGACGTGATCCGGCACGTGCCCTCATCGGCGTTCAGCCCCAGCGGCATGGTGCTGGAGGAGGCACGCTACTACCTGCGGCGGATCATGGGAAGCACCAGGCCGGTGCTTTACGTGCACCTTTCAGAGGCCGCGCCCAATACGCCTTCACAGGGGCGGATCGTGGGCAAGGCGTTGGCCTTCCTGGTGCATGATGTGATCAGCGTGCGGAGGCAATAGCTCAGAATGGACGCCAATGCTCCCTCAGTGGTCTCCGGAAGGGGACCCAGGAGGCAGATAAATCCTCGGGGCCACCTATTGCACCACGATCCGTTGCGTGTATTCCACGCCGTTGGCCGTGGTGGCCTTCAGCAGGTACAAGCCTGCATCGAGGTCACCCAGCGACCACTGGCCCTGCACGGGGCCGCGAACGGAGCGCACCAATTGCCCGCCCGCGTTGTACACTGCATAGCTGTCAATGGAGACTGTGCTGGTGATCGTGACCTTGCCGTTCGATGGGTTGGGGAAAATGTTCAGCGGGGATTCCTCCGAAGCACGGTTCCCAATTCCGGTGGTGATGCCGCAATTGGAGAACGGCACGTAGGTAACCTCTCCAAGGGAAGCATCGTCGGCCACATCGAAGATCACGGCGGCGATGGAATCCGGATCGGTCATGGGATTCACGTAATCCCAGCAGTTGTTCATGGCGGGCACCGGGTTGGGCGTGTTGTTATAGAGCGCGTAGATCACGCCGCCATTGCCGTTGTCGGAGAAGGAATTTTCACCCGGGTTGAATGCGGCCGTGGCGGTATCCCCCAAGTTGGTCGTCACCGACCCCTGCAGGGTGATGCCCCACAGGCTTCCCGTGATCTGGTTGCCGGAGATCATGGACACGTTCGTGGCGCCGCCGTTCAGGTTGATGCCGCTTCCGCCTTGGGCGGGGTTGCCCTGTGTATTGTTGTCCAAAATGGTATTGTCCGCGATGCGCCCGGTGATGTTGCTGCCGGTCATGGTGATGCCGTAGCGGTTGTCCTGCACCAGGTTGGAATCGATCACCACATGGCCGGCGTTGCCAAGGAGGGAGGAAAAGGCAATGCCACCGACCAGGGTGTTGGCCGTATTGCCGATCACGGTATTGTTCCGGATCAAGGTGGTGTCAGCGCCTGAAGGCCCCAGATTGATCTGCGGCCTGTTGGTGTTGCCGAAGCCGTTGTGCAGAAAGGTGCAGTTGGTGATCTGCGGGGCCGCAGCGCCATTGGCGGCGGAGGAGATGGCGGCCCTTTCATTGTCGGCGAAGGTCACGTGGTCGATGTACACCTTGCCACTGGGCAGTTCAAGCGCGGCGCCGGTTGAAGCATTGGACACTTGGTTGGAGATGGTGCAACGGTAAAGGTGGAGGTTTGCGGTCAGGCACTTGATGCTTCCTCCGTCCATAATGGACATGCGTTGCAAGTTCACGGCGGCGCCTTGCTCGAAACGCATGCCCTGGTGGTGCAGGTCTGCAATTGCGGCGGTGATGAACGCCTGCTCCGGCGGCGCTGCGATGAAGGTTCCGGCGATGCTGATGGAAGCGCTGTCGGCCACCTGCCACACCAGGTCCTCATCGATCAGCAGCGTGTCGGTGGCCGCAACGGTGAGGTCCGCGGTTTGCAGGTAACTGGTGTCTGAAGTGGCGGTGATCACGCCTCCGGAAAGAACGGCCAGATCGGTGAGCGTGTACGATTGGCCTGTGTTCGGCGTGGTGTATTGGGCTTGCATGCCCTGGGAAGCCACCAGGCCAAGTGCGATGAAAAGGGGGCAACGTGGAATGAATGTTTTCATTGGGTCTTTTAAGGTTCAACAAGAAATGGGCACCAGGTGTTTTCAGGTTGGTGGTGCACCTTCAATTTTGCAATGATCGATCGGGCCCGGCACGTGCACCAAGTACGTGCCATGATCCCGTTCAATGGGTGCCCAATGCCGCCAAGTAGCGCTCGGCATCCAACGCGGCCATGCATCCGGTGCCCGCGCTGGTCACCGCTTGGCGGTACACATGGTCCGCGCAGTCACCGGCCACAAACACACCGGGGACCTTGGTGCTGGTGCGGTCCGGGGTGTGTTTCAGGTAGCCCATCTCGTCCATGTCCAGCCAGCCCTTGAACAGCTCGGTGGCGGGCTTATGGCCGATGGCGATGAAGAGGCCGGTGACGTCGAGCTTGCGCTGCTCGCCGGTTTTGTTGTGTTCGATATGAACGCCCTCCACCGTGTCGCCGCCGATCACGTCGCGCACTTCATGGTTGTACAGCACCTCGATGTTCGGTGTGTTCTCCACGCGGTGCACCATGGCCTTGCTGGCGCGGAATTGATCGCGGCGCACCAGCATGTACACCTTCTTGGCCAGCTTGGCCAAGTAGGTGGCTTCTTCGGCAGCGGTATCGCCGGCGCCCACCATGGCCACGGTATGGCCGCGGTAGAAGAAGCCGTCGCACACGGCGCAGGCCGAAACGCCGCCTCCGAGGTCGCGCAGGCGCATCTCGTTGGGCAGGCCCAGCCACTTGGCGCTGGCGCCCGTGGCAATGATCACCGTGCGGGCGTGGATCTCGGTCTTTTCATCCACCCACACCTTGTGGACCGGGCCGGTGAAGTCCACCTTGGTCACCCAGCCGCTGCGCACGTCCGTTTCAAAGCGCCGGGCCTGCTTCTTCAGGTCCTCCATCATTTCCGGGCCGGTGCGGCCATCGGGGTAGCCGGGGTAATTGTCCACGTCAGTGGTGTCCATCAGTTGGCCGCCGGGCTTGGGCCCTTCAATGATCACCGGCTTGAGGTCGGCGCGGGCGGCATAGATGGCGGCGGAGTAGGCGGCGGGCCCCGATCCGATGATCAGGCACTGGAGGAGTTCGGGCGTTTGGCTCATGTTCGGGCCGCGAAATTACGCGCTGCGGGCGGGGCGGAAGTGCGGGATGTCAGTAGGGGAATTCCCAGCGCTGGCTGTCGTATGTCCTATGCTGGCTGTCGTATGTCCCATGCTGGCTGTCCGTTGCGGAATGACCTTCACGGGCATCTTGCATAGGACACCATACAGAGGACAGCCAGCATAGGCCCCCCTCACGGCCCGCACACGATCGTATCCAGGTACACGCCCCTTCCGGCCCAGATGCCCAAGCCTCCGGTGATGTTGGTCTTCACATTGGCCGGCGTGCCGAAGAGGTCGCCACTTGTCGCCACGTTGTTGTCATAGGAGTAGTAGAAGTCGTACTCCTTTTTCCCGATGCTGAGGGCCTTCACGGCGATGGTGTCGCCCACCTTGAAGAAGCCGCGTTCCTCATTGTCATCCTCGGGGTGGCCGGCGTAGTACTGTGCGCCACGCGCCTCCGGGAAGTTGAAGCTGAGCCCGTTGATGTACTTGTCGTTGTACGTGCTTCCGATGGGTGAGATGTAGTAGTCGTCCATGGTGTGGCCGGGGCTTCGGTGGTTGATGCGCTTGGCCATCCATCGGTAGCCGTTGCCCATGGTGTCCGGGTCGGTGATGCGGAACCAGGCGTAGCCGAGGCTGTCGTCACCTGGGCGTTGAAGGGCAAGCTTGAACCAAACGGAATCCAGCGGCACGGGGTGGGGAATGGTGCTGACCGATGAAAGCTGCTTTCCTTCGGCAGTGATGTCCAACCGGTAGGTCTTGCCCACTTCACCCACATGGGCGGGGTTGAACGAGCTGTAGATGCAGATGTTGGCTGAAGCAAGCACGGCCGGGCTGAGCCCTGTGGCTTCCGCGGCGGCGGCCAGTGAGGCGGAGTCCAGCAGATTGCTGCAAATTTGGTCCAGGGCCCAGACGTTTCCGTCCACCGTCACCGTAACTGTGGCTCCGCCCACGAACATGTTGGCGATGGCGTTGAGGTCCGTGGGGGCGAAGTAGTTCTGTGTGCGCGTGAGGATCACGAAGGGCGGCATGCCTGGTTCAATGGTGCCTTCCACCACGAGTTGTTCGGGGTACACCGGCAGGTCCACTGTAATGTCCTTGGTGCAGGCCGTGAAGAGGAGCATCAAGAGGAAAAGGGGGACAAACTTCATGGCTACACGAGTTACCGGCCGTGGAGGCGCGGAGGCGCAGAGGAATTCAAGGCCTGAGTGATCCCGTGGACGGTCGTTCATCGGTGTGTGCATGCTCTGCGTCGCGTCCCCGTGGTGACCGATCAGAATTCGAAGTTCCATGTGATCGATGGCAATATGCTGAACAGGGAGACCTGCTTGGCCTGGATGGTGAGCCCTGCGGTGCCGGTATCGCTGCTGGCGTCGAAGTAGTAGAAGTAGGGGTTCTTGCGGTTGTACACGTTGTACACACTGAAGGTCCAGCTGCTGCGGTATTTGCGCTGCACGGTGCTCACTTCGCCGGAGGCCTTGTCGGTCACTTGCTTGGTGGGCTTGTTCTTCAAGGTGGCGGCGAGGTCCAAGCGGTGGTAGGGCACCATGCGGAAGCCGTTGCGGCTGGTGTACTGGCTCACCAAACGCCCTTCGATGAAGTAGCGCTGCACGGGCAGGGTAGTGGCCTGGCCGGTGCTGTACACGAAGGTGCCGCCGAAGGTCCATCGGTCGTTCAGCGTGTAGCCGGCCACCACGCTCACATCGTGGCGGCGGTCCCAGCGGCTGGGGAAGGGTATGCCGTTGTCCACGTCGGGGAATTTGCGCTCGGTCTTGCTCCACGTATAGCCCACCCATCCGGTCAGCTTGCCCAGGCGGCGTTTCAGGAAAAATTCGGCGCCGTAGCTCCAGCCCTTGCCGAACACGAGCATGGCATCGTAGTTGGCATTGCCGCCATCGTCCGGCGAAGCGCCTTCCGCGTATTCGATCTGGTTGTACATGTCCTTGTAGTACACCTCGACGCTGCCTTCGTAGGTGCGGTCCTTGATGTCGCGGAACCAGCCCAGCGCATACTGCACGGCTTCCTGTGGCTTCACGTTCTTCCCGCTGGGGATCCACGTGTCCGTTGGCAGGCCGATGGAGCTGAAACTGGCGAGGTGCACGTATTGCATGTTGCGGTTCACGCCAGCCTTCAAGCTGTTGTTCTTGTCCAGGGTGTAGCGCAGGGAGAAGCGCGGTTCCAGGCCGCCGTACTGCGCGATGACGTCGCCCGCTGCATAGTCCCTGCTGCCGGTGTTGTTGCCCTGCGCATTGGTGAGGTACTCGTGGTAGGGGCCCACGTGGGCGAACCAGCTGTAGCGCAGCCCGGCGTTGATGCGCAGCGCGTCGGTGACGTCGAAATCGTCCTGCACATAGACGGCCGCCTCATGGGCATTGAGCTTGCTGGGCGTGTCGATGTTGAAGTCCACGTTGTCGCTGTTCACGGCCACCGTGCTCGGCGTATAGATGTGGTGGGTGTACTGCAGGCCGTAGCGCAGGTTGTGGCGGGAGTTCGGGTATTGGGTGAAGTCGTGCTTGTAGGCATGGGCCGG
>CALMYC010000189.1 GCA_937873385.1 uncultured Flavobacteriales bacterium
GACCCACAACCATCTGCCGCCCGGCGTCGGCTATGGCGGTTTCTGGGCGGGAATGGGGGTGACGGGGCCGCTGCCGCAGCCCTGCCCGGGGTACGGCCCCCGGGGGGGGGGGAGCCAGGAAAAGAGGGGGCCCCCCCCGCCGCGTCCAGAAGCAGCCACCCGCCTCCCTTGGGGATGCCTGCGGGCCAATCGATGGTCAAGGCGATGGAAGCCGGCAAGGGTGAAATGGCCGGTTGCGGCAACGCGGGTGCAGAGATCCCAAAGGACAGGTAGGGTTCGGAAAGTGTCTGGCAGGCTTGCCCGTAGTCCACGAAAACGGTGTAGGGCCCCGATGAAGTTGCGGTAATGCAGGTCGTGGTGTCGATGGGGACGCCGGCCGAATACCACTGCGTGGTAATGCCGCTCGGGACCGCGCAGAGCTGGCCGTCGCCCATGCCCACGATCTCCGGTTGCATGTTGGGCAGGAAGGTGGCGGGGATGTCCACGCCGATGCCCATCACTGCATTGGGGCACACGTCCGGTGCGGCGGAAACGGAGTAGTTGCCGTTGGTTGTCACGATCAGTACCGGTGATGTTTCCCCGGGGACGGGGATGCCATCGTTCGTCCACACGATGTTCTGCGTAAAGCCGGGGGCAAGGGTGAGCGTAAGCGTATCACCTTGGCAAAATTGAAGGTCAGGGCCGGAATTGATCGGTTCATCCCCGCCATGGATCACATAAGGCAAGAGGAACACCCAGCCGTCCACCAGCACGGAAGCGGACATTTCGGTGCAACCGTCCAGCGTGGCGGAAACGGTGAATGTTGAGCCTGCATCCGCGAACTGGTGGACCATCCGGGTTTGGCCGGTGGCACCGGGGATCGGATCGCCATCCTTGTACCACTGGTAGGCATCGTAGGCCTCCGTGGTCAGCAAGGCACTGTCGTTGGGGCAAAGGATCGGCGCATTCGGCGTGATGGTCGGTGTGAAGGTGCATTGGGATAGTGCGGGCAATGCAGGAAATGCGCAGATCAATGGCAGAGTACGGCGTGTGATCATGTGTTTGGTTTTTCAGGTGGATCGAGGTCCGCCTGCAAGACAACCAACGCAGGGTATGCCGTTGCCTGGGCACGGGGAAATACCCGGGGGATCCCAAAAGCTATGCTTCGGTCAAGCGGAATGCATCCCCGTCAAACAAGCCCAGATCGCTCATCTTCAAATGCGGGATCACCAGCAGGGCCATGAAGCTGAGCGTCATGTATGGCGCAGCCAGGGTTGATCCCAGTGCTTTGGCCTGGGCATCGATGCGGGCGTAATCCTTCGCCACGGCATAGGCATCCGCGCTGGTCATGATGCCGGCCACCGGGAGCGGCAGGATGTTGGTGGTGGCACCATCGGCAAGGCTCACGCCGCCGCGCGCCCCGATCACCAGGTTGACCGCTGCGGAGAGGTCCTCATCGTTGGTGCCTATCGCCACGATATTGTGGCTGTCGTGCGCCACACTGCCTGCGATGGCCCCGCGTTCCAAGCCGAAGTTCTTGATCCAGCCAACGGCGGCTGGTGCATCCCCGTAGCGGTTCACCACGGCGATCTTCAGCAGGTCGCGGGAAGTGTCCGGCACGAAGCGGCCACCCTCGACCTTGCCGGGCATCCGCTCCTTGCCGGTGATCAACTGGCCGTCCAGTGCCGTGATCACCAATAGTTCATCAGTGGTGGCCGGAACGGCGAAGTCCTTCGGCTGCTTGGCCGTGCAGTTGAACCGGTTCGGCTGCAATTCAGGCACGGAGGGGATGAGGCTGCGGCCGTTCTCCGCCACCAGTTGGCCATTGAGGTAGGTCTGCCGCACGCGGAAATTCAACAGGTCATCCACCACGATGAGGTCCGCTGCATCGCCTTCGCGCAGCTGGCCGATGGGCAGCTTGTAGTGCTCCACCGGGTTCACGCACGCGGCCTGCAGCACGTTGAACACATCCATGCCCTTGGCCACGGCCCGCGCGCACAGGTCGTTGATGTGGCCTTCCACCAGGCTGTCCGGGTGCTTGTCATCGCTGCAGAACATCATCTCATGCGGATGGTCGCGCAGCAGGTCGATCAGGGCTTCGAAGTTTTTGGCCGCGCTTCCTTCGCGGATCAGGATCTTCATGCCGTGCTTCAGCTTGTCCCGGGCTTCTTCCGCCGTGAAGCATTCGTGGTCCGTGCTGATGCCTGCTTCAATATAGCGTTGGGCTTCTTCGCCGCGCAGGCCGGGCGCATGGCCGTCCACGGGCTTCCCTAAGCGGTGCGCATGGGCGATCTTGGCCATCACCTCCGCATCGCCGTGCAGCACGCCGGGGAAGTTCATCATCTCGCTGAGGTAAAGGACCTCCGGCTTTTCCAACAGCGCGCCTACCTGTGCGGAATCAATGGAATCTCCCGCCGTTTCAAACACCGTGGCGGGCACGCAGCTCGGTGCGCCGAAGAAGAAATGGAACGGTGTTTTCCTTCCGTTGGCGATCATGAATTCCACACCCTCCACACCCAGCACATTGCCAATTTCATGCGGGTCGCTCACGGTCGCCACGGTACCATGCACCACGGCCAACCGTGCAAATTCACTCGGTATGAGCATGCTGCTTTCCACATGCACGTGCGCATCCACGAAGCCCGGCAGGATGAAGCCCTCAACCACCTCATTGAGCACCTTGATCCGCGCAATGCGCCCATCCCCAATGGACACTTCCGCCGCGTATGTGCGGCGTGCCCTGATGTCCACAAAATTTCCCCGTACCGCCGTTGTTGCCATGTCCGCAAAGTAATGCGGCTTGGCGCAGGCGCTCAATTGCGCCCAGTGCCCGTTGCAGCCGGATCTTCTTGCATGGCCCCATACCGCCTCCACAGCCGGTGTGCCATGCCGAGGAAGGTGACGCACCATGCCAACCAGGCAACACGCAGAAACACCCATGCGACGGATTGCAGTGCGGGCAACGCCAATGCGTTGGCGAGCTCCCATGTGCAAAGCGTGTACACGCCCAGCGGAAACACCATGGACCACTGGCCAGCATGGTAGCGCAGCGGGATGATGGTGTGCCGCCACACTTCCAGGAAGAGGATCACCGGGATCCACCACGTACCGGCCACCCAGAAGAAGACGCTGCCAAGTTCCAACAGCGGGATGAACGCCGTGTAAATTCCGTCGCGGGCCAGCGCATCCGCAAGCATCATTCCTGCCAATGCGGTGATGGCTGCGGCGCCCATGTCGATCCAATAACTGGGCTTGAATTCATCCGCCCGCATGTGGAAGAAGGTGGTGCGGTAGAAGATCATGCCGATGACCACCACGTAGAACAGACAGCCGAGCAAATGGAAGAACAGCGACACGAAGAGCATGTTTCGCATGGGCCACCCCACGTGGGGCGCGATCAAGCAGCCCAATACGGACAGGGCCTGCACGGAAACCACGAAGAGCAGCCATGAGCCGTCGATGCCGTGCTCCAGGTCGGGCTTGCGGCGTTTGATGGTGACCAGGATGAAGAACGAATACGTGAGCGCCAGCCAAGCTGGCAGGGCCATGCACCAGAGCAGGATGGCCGCGCCTGTGCGGTGGTCCAGTTCAATGTGCCCCGCGCCCAATATGCAGAGCGCCGCCACAACGGTGAGGAAGCCGGCCCCCTTGCTGTGCGAGGCCAAGTCCTTGCGGAACGCGGGGAAGAAGAAGATGAGCCGGGCCAGGAGAAGGAAGCCCAGCACGGCGATCTCGGTGTTGTTCAGCAGGAAGAAAACGCGTGCCACGGCATCATGGCCCAAGGCATGGGTGGCCAGCGCAACGGCTCCGGTGGACATGGGCAACCCGAAATAGGACGGGTCCAAGGTCCGTATGTCTGCTTTGAGCGCCCGCAAGTGCATGGCCGGGGTGGAAGGAGCCGGTTGGTTGCCAGTTCGCCAAAGCAACAACTGATCAGCACTTCTGGATCGTTGGAAAATGATCGCCGCCCTTGCGTTGCAGCGCCCGCCTCTGCTATTCCACCTTCCGCAACCGCACGATCCCCACGGCATTCAACGCCCGGATCACCGGCCACGTGGGGTCGAACTCCCACCAGTGCGTGCCGAAGTTGGCGCGGGCCGCATGGGTGTGGTGGTTGTTGTGCAAACCTTCGCCCATCATGATCACGTCCAGCGGCATCAGGTTCTTGCTGGTGTTGTCGGTGGGGTAGTTCACATAGCCGTATTTGTGCGCATACCAGTTGATGATCATGCCGTGCAGCGGGCCCATCACGAATTGCAAGGGGAGGAACAGCCACTGCCACCACGCCGTGGCGAAGGCCGCATAGAACGCCGTGTACAACAGGCCCCATGCGATGCGCGACACCCAGCTTTCACCGATCACCTCCATGGTCTTCCAGTGGGGAAGGTCGCGCGTGAAGCGCTCCTCCGGTTGTTTGGTGCCGTACAGCAGGCCGTTGTACCAGCCGGCCGTCTTCCACATCATCTTGAAGGGGTTGTCGTCGAACTTCGGCGAGTGCGGGTCCTGCTCGGTGTCCGCATATGCGTGGTGCGCGCGGTGCATCATGCCGTACACGGCGGGGTTGAGGTAGCTGCTGCCTTGGGCCAGCCACGTGAGCACATGGAACGCCTTTTCCCAGAAGGGGCTCATGGTGAACATCCGGTGCGCCGAATACCGGTGCAGGTAAAAGGTCTGCACGAACAGGGAGAGGTACCAATGGAGCAGGAAGAAGAGCAGAATGACCATGGGAGGGACAAAGGTACCTGCCGTGCCAGGTTGCGGTGGCCTTGCGGCTGTGAACCGTTGCGGGCGGTACGGTTACCGGGAGGTTATCAATGGGTTGCAAGGAGGAAATTCACATGGCATTGGCGCTGGGATAAGGTTGTCACCGTCGCTTTGCGGCATGAAAACCAACAAGCACATGCGAAAACAGCGGGTCTTCAATTTGTTGATGCGGCCGGTGGCCCTCGTTGCCCTGGTCGGCGGCCTAAGCCCGGCCCATGCACAGGAAGGGGCCACAGCCGCCGCCTCCATTGGGAGCCATAGGCCAGGGGTGGTCCCTCTTCCAACCCGGGCAACCTTGCCGAACAGGGCCCCCGCCCGGGAGATGATCACGGATGACGGGGGCTCGGGTAATGCACGGCGGTCCGTTGCGCAGCTGATCTTCGCGTTGGAAAGTGACCGGCGCCGAACGATCACGGTGGAGGTCTACAATGAACAAGGCTGTCCGATGCAGCGCACCGTGCTAACGGCGCTTCCTGGCAGGAACGCCTTGGCGATGAACGTGGACCGGTTGCGGGAAGGCCGCTATGTGGCGTTGATGCACGATGGAGTGAACGCGAGGATCGTGCGTTTCCGCAGATAGGCCGTTGGCCTGCCGGATCATGGACTGCCGACCGGGAGGTCGGCTTTCGCATGTCCAGGCCTTGGTCAATTGGCGAACATCTCCCGCACCCGCTCGAAGAAGCCCTTGTCCTTGTTGGTGGGCTTGGGCTGCATCCCCGGGCTGTCGCGGAGTTTCTCCAGGACCTTCTTTTCATCCTTGCTCAGCTCCGAGGGCGTCCACACCATCACGTGCACGAACAGGTCGCCTACGCCGTGCCGGTTTACGCTTGGCAGTCCCTTGTTCTTCAGGCGCAGCACGTGGTTGCACTGGGTGCCCGGCTCAATTTTCACCTTGGCTTTCCCGCTCACCAGCGGCACTTCGATGCTGGCACCCAGTGCCGCATCCACCATGGTGATGAAGGCTTCGTAGTGCAGGTTGTTGCCGTCGCGCTTCAACTCCGCGTGGTCCTCTTCCTCAATGACCACCAGCAGGTCTCCGGGCACCCCGCCGGCCGGTGCCTCGTTGCCAAGGCCGCTGAGGTTCAATTGCATGCCTTCCTCCACACCGGAAGGGATCTTCACGTTCACAACGCTCTCCTCGCGCACCAGTCCGTTGGGGTCGCTTCCGGGCGCACGTTTGCTGACGGTTTGGCCCAACCCGCCGCAGGTGGGGCAGGTGGTCACCGTTTGCATCTGGCCCAGAAAGGTGCTCTGGACCCGGTGTACCTGCCCGGCTCCCTTGCACGTGTGGCAGGTGGTGTATTCGGTGCCTTTTCCGCGCACCAGCTTTTGCAGTTTCAGTTGCTTCTCCACGCCCTCCGCGATCTCGCTGAGCGAGAGCTTGATCCTTACGCGCAGGTTGCTGCCCTTTACGGTGCGGCGCTGCTGGCCACCACCGCCAAATCCGCTGAACCCCCCACCTGCAAAGGCACCGCCGAAGATGTCCCCGAACTGGGAGAAGATGTCATCCATGTTCATCCCCGCACCACCGTGGAAGCCACCACCACCCGAACCGGCGTGCCCGAAGCGGTCATAGCGTGCCTTCTTCTCGCTGTCGCCCAGGATCTCGTACGCGTTCGCAGCTTCCTTGAAGTGGTCCTCGGCCGCCTTGTTGCCCGGATTCTTGTCCGGGTGGTACTTGATGGCCAGCTTGCGGTATGCCTTTTTGATCTCGTCCGCGCTGGCGTTCCGCCCTACGCCCAGTACCTCGTACGGGTCTCGTTTGCTCATTGCCCTTCTGCTTCCCTCGTTAGTGGTCGTGCGATCCTATTGGCCCACCACCACTTTGGCGTAGCGCAACACCTTGTCGTTGATGGTGTACCCTTTTTCCACCACGTCCAGCACTTTTCCCCGCAGGTCGGGGGCGGGCGCCGGGACCTGGCTGATGGCCTCCTGCAGGTCCGGGTTGAAGGGTTGGCCTTTGCTGTCCATGGGTTTCACGCCATGGGCTTGGAGGATGGAGGCAAATTTCTGCTGGATCAAATTGAAGCCTTGCTTCACGGCTTCAACGTCGGTGACCTGGGTGTTGTGGGCAATGGCGCGTTCCATGTCGTCCATCACCGGCAAAATGCTCTTCACCGTATCGGCCCCGGCGCTCATCAAAAGGTCCATGCGCTCCTTGGCCGTGCGCTTCCGGAAGTTGTCGAATTCCGCGTGCAGGCGCACATACTTGTCATGCATCGTGGCATGTTCCGCCTTTTGGGCATCCAACTCCGCGCGCAGCCGGTCCGTTTCGGCTGCCAAGTCGCCGATGCCCTCGCCGCCAACAGGTTCGGATGCCGCCCCGGCCACCTCGCTCACTGGCTGATTGATCAGGTCTTCACGGACCTCTTCGCTGGGTTCAGTCCCGGTTCCTTGCGGCATTTGCTTTCGGTTTCGTTGGAATATGTTGCGCATGACAAGTACAGTGCCGCGACGCGATGGCCGGACAATGCGGCGCGAAGATCGGACAATTCGACAGCGCGGGTGGCGGGTCCCGCCAAATGCGCAGGCATGCCCGGCTTACCGTCGCGGACTTGGCCTTAAAAGCTCTTTACGAACGGGTCAAGCGCCTGGTCCAACTGGGGGCCGCGCAGGTTCTTGGCGATGACCACTCCATTGGGGTCGATCAGGAAGTTCATCGGGATGGAGTTCACGCCATAGATCCGGGCACCGGCCGAGCTCCACGCACCCAGGTCGCTCACATGGTTGGGCCAGGCAAGCTTGTCCTGTGCAATGGCGGCCTTCCATGCCGTGCGGCTCTTGTCCAGGCTCACACTGTAAATGGTGAAGCCCTTGCCGGTCTTGAACTTGGCCTTGCTGTATTTCTCGTAGGCGCGCACCACGTTGGGGTTCTCGTGCCGGCACGGCCCGCACCAGCTGGCCCAGAAGTCGATCAACACATACTGCCCGCGCAAGGAGGAAAGCTTGATCACCTTGGTGCTGTCCGGGTTGTAGTAGGCTAATTCAGGAGCCGTGTCCCCAATGGCGGTACCGTCCTTGTCGTCCGGTGCGGACATCCGTGCCGTGAAGCCGTAAACGGCCAGCAGGACTACGCCGGCGGCGAGAAGAATGCGTGTTTTGTGCATGGGGGATCGGGCGTTCATGGGGCTAAATTAAGGAGGTAAGGCATCCGTGCATTCCCATTTTCATGCCGGGATCGCAAGGCTTCGGCGGCATGTTTACTTTCCCTTGTTGCGCAGTCGTTTGCGCTCTCCTTTTGCGGATTGTTTCCGGGCCTTGGCATTTCGGCTTGCGGCTGCCGAGATCTTGGCGGGATCTTTTTCCAGCAGCTTGTTCAACGCCTGGTCCAGGTCATCCCCGTGCAGGTCCGTGCCGATCACCTTGCCTGCCGCATCGATCAAAACATTCGTGGGGATGTACCGCACTTGATAGGTGTTGGCGGCCGTATTGATGCCGCTTTGCACCGCGCCCACGTGCCAGGGCCAGTCCAATTGGTCTTGCGCGATGGCCTTGGTCCATGCTTCGGCGCCACCTGCACGGTCCAGGCTTACGCTGAATACGCGGAAGCCGCTGGCACCGCCCGTGAAGAGGGTGTCCCTGTAGGCGTGGTAGGTGGCCCTTACATGGGGGTTGTCCATGCGGCACGGGCGGCACCAGCTCGCCCAAAAATCAAGCAGCACAATGTGGCCGCGCAAAGCGGAAAGGCGCAGCGTATCCCCATGCGGGTCCGCCATGGCCACGTCCGGGGCCATGTCCCCTACGGCCACGCCGTCCAGCCGTTGTTGCGCATGTGCGCGAGCGGTGGCAAACATGCAAGCCAATCCCAGGCACAGGGTTACGATCGGTTTCATGGTGCGAATTTCGTCATGGCTGCCAGTTCCGCATGCACAATTTCCCGTAACGCTCTTGCCGCGCTGGTTGTCCTCATGGCATCCGCACGATCTTGGCCCCGATGGCATTGAGCCGCTCGGCGATGTGCTGGTAGCCGCGGTCCACTTGTTCGATGTTGTCGATGGTGCTGGTGCCTTCCGCACTGAGGGCTGCGATGAGCAGGGAGACCCCCGCACGGATGTCCGGGCTGGTCATGCGGATCGCACGCAGCGGCTTCTCGAAATTCTTGCCGATCACCAGGGCGCGGTGCGGGTCGCAGAGGGTGATCTGCGCGCCCATCTCGATCAATTTGTCCGTGAAGAACAGGCGGCTCTCGAACATCTTCTGGTGGATCAGCACATGGCCCCGCGCCTGCGTGGCGGTTACCAGTACAATGCTCAGCAGGTCCGGCGTGAAGCCGGGCCACGGGTGGTCGCTGATCACGCGGTTGCTGCCGTCCATGAACGGCTCAATTTCGTAGTGCTCCTGTGAGGGCACATGGATGTCATCGCCGCGGCGCTCCACGGTGATGCCCAATTTGCGGAACACGTCGGGGATCACGCCCAGGTGCTCATAGCCGGTATCCTTGATGGTGATGTTGCTCCGCGTCATGGCGGCCAGGCCGATGAAGGAGCCGATCTCGATCATGTCCGGAAGCATGCGGTGCTCAGTGCCGCCAAGTTCCTTCACTCCGTCGATGTGGAGCAGGTTGCTGCCGATGCCCTGGATCTTGGCGCCCATGCGCACCAGCATGTGGCAAAGCTGTTGCAAGTAGGGCTCGCAGGCCGCGTTGAAGATGGTGGTGCGGCCCTCGGCGAGCGTGGCGGCCATGACAATGTTGGCCGTGCCCGTTACGCTGGCCTCGTCCAAGAGCATGTAGGCACCCTTCAGTTTCTTCGTTTCTGCGCGATAGAATCCGTCGTTCTCGTCGTATTCAATGCGGGCCCCGAGCTTCTCGAAGCCCGTGAAGTGCGTGTCCATGCGTCGCCTCCCGATCTTGTCCCCGCCCGGGCTGGGAATGTAGCCGCGCCCGAAACGGGCAAGCGCGGGGCCGGCCACCATCACACTGCCGCGCAGGCCCCCGCCCAAGCGCTTGTATTCGGGGTCCAGGAAGAATTCCAGGTTCACGGTTTTCGCCTGGAACCGGTGGGACCCATCGCCCAGGTTTTCCACGCCCACGCCCATGGCGCGCAGCAGGTCGATCAGTTTGTTCACGTCCACGATGTCCGGTACATTGTGGATGGTCACCGGTTCTGCGGTGAGCAATACGGCACAGAGGATTTGCAAGGCTTCGTTCTTGGCCCCCTGCGGTACCAGTTCACCTTTCAGGCGGTGCCCTCCTTCGATCTTGAAACTTCCCATTGTATCTCGCCGCGGCCCGGACTTTTTTTTGGTTTATCTCAATTGGATCCAATAGCGCGGTAAGCCGCGAAGCAAGGAAGGGAATTCCTGTTCCGGCCTGCCGGCCTGACAATGCTTTCAACAAGGTGATGTAGGTAGCAAGGGGCCATTCTGGGCTCCAGCGCCACAGGGCCGCCACTTGGACGGCAGGCTCGAAGCGGCCCCGAACGCCACGTATTTCATTCGCCCCGGTCAGCAGCGGGAACCATCGGGAATAAGCAACACCGGCCAACAGATCGATCTGCTTCAATCGCCATTGGGACCCAAGGCCGAGTGCCCCCACCATGTAGTGCTGGTTGATCTTGTCATCGTAGATGAGCTGCCGGTCGGGGTATGAATAGGAATGGGTTCCCTTGTAGCGCTTGTGTTCCAAGCCGTACCCCACAGAGATGGCCCAGTACCAATGGCGGGCATGCCGAAGCGGGCCCACAATGCCCCGTACGCCCACCAAAGCGCTCGCAGTCGTTTGGCGTGTTGCAACCTCAAAGCTGTATGCGCCTGTATCGCCGGTTGCAAGTTGCCGGGGCTCGGCTGGATGAAAGCCCGAACGTTGGGCCCAATGGGGGAGGTTTGAAGCAATCACTGCCGTGATCGTGGACCGATGGTCCAGTTCACGCGCCCCGTGTATGGAAGATCTTGGTTGAACGGGAGGCAGGTATGGCGCGCCCAGCCCAAGCCCGGCCGACCATTGGGCCGAGCACCGTGAGATGGCGATGATCAGCAGGATGAGGCCCGCCCTGTTGCGCATGGTCCAGGCTGAAACGCCGGAACTTCGCCGCAATTGCCCGCCACGGATCAGTGGACGACGGGCAAACGATGTTCCTCAACGGGCACTTCAGGCCCTTTAATACCGGTTCTTCTTCCGGTTCCGGTGCCGCTTCTTTCCACCGCCTCCGCCGCCATTGTTGTTGTGCCGCTTGCGGCCGGTTTCCACGGCATTGCGGGGGCCATTTCGTTGGGTTTGAAGCAGCGCATCGGTACTGGTCAGTTGCTGGTCCTGGGCCAATTTCAACTGTCCCTTGGAAAGTTCCGCAAGGTCCTTGATGATCGCCCCGTCGCCTACACTGTCGCGGTTCCAGGTAAGGAACTGCTTTTTCATCTGGTTGGCGATGGCCATGGTGAACGCAGCCTTCTCGGCACCTTCCGGCATCGCAGCGCATTCCGCGATCATGCGTTCCACCAATTGGCCGTAATGGCCGTAACGGATCACCGTTTTCGGGTAGGCCACCGGCTTGGGTTTCACGGCGCGCTCTTCCGCGCTGGGTGGCGGATAAGGCCCGTCGACGTCCAATTTGTACCCGGCCATCACGTGCACATGGTCCCAAAAGGTGCGGTCGCTGTTTTCGTTGCTGCGCAATTGCGGGTTCAGCTTGCCGATGGTGTACACCACGGCGCGTGCCATGCGCGTGCGCTTATCACGGTCTTCCTCCTCCAGGCACAGCTGCACCATGCGCTGCACATAGCGGCCATATTCGGGAATGATCAACGCGTCGCGCTGGGTATTGTAGTTAAGGGCGGTTTCCATGGAACAAGACTTCGGGGTGGCCCGGATGCCGGGTTATGCGCCACGCGGCCAGCCCTGTCCGGGAGCCGACGATCGGCAGGGGTCAAATGTAGGCAACGGTCCCGTGCGGGGCCCATGGCCCGGCATTCGGCCGGAAGGGGGGGGCACGGTGCTGCAGCATTTAGCCGGGTCTATCTTTGGCTTTGCGAAGAGCATGGCGGAAGGTGAACCCGCTTCTGGGAAGCAAGGCCGCGGACAGGCGTTCAACTTGGAGCACGGGGGTGCCTTTTGGGTGCTTGTGTGCTTGTTGCTGGTTGCGTCATTCCGGTTGTATTCGTCCCGGTACATTCCCACGCTGAACTCCGATGATGCGCTGAACGTGCTGATGACCCGGGATTATGCCCTGCCCCATGATCTGTATTGCTGGGGCCAGGACAGGGGCGGCACGCTCATCCCATTGATGGGGCAACTGTTCTACCGTGTTCTGCATGTACCGCCCATTTGGTCTGTCTCACTGGGCAATTACCTGTTGGTGGTCTTCGGTGGGATCGGCATCGCCCGCTTGTTCAAGCACCGGGCCAGCCAATTGATGTTCGCCTTCATTTGGTTGCTTCCCCCCTGGTGGTTCGTGGATGCCTTGCGGTTCCCATTCGGCGTGCAATACTGCCTGGTGGGCATTGCCTTGTGGATCATCGCGGACCTGCCCCTCGGGAAGGAACGGCCATTCCGTGTGCAGGACCACGTGCGCATGTTTTTTTTCACGCTTGTTTCCATCCTGGCGGTTTGGGTCTCGGACCTGGCCGGATTAACGGTCGTGGCGGCTGCCGTTGCCTGGTTGCTTTGGCGCCAGCGGAAAGGTAATCGGTTGTTGCCAAGGAAGGAGGTGCTCGCCTGGTGCATCGGCGGGTTGTTCGCCGGCATTGCATTCCTTGGTTATGCCAAGTTCCATGCACCTTCCGTTACGGGAAGCTATCCAAAGATCAACTCGCCCGGTGAGCTTGTTGGTTCGTTGTCCACGTTCATCGGATCCGTTGCGGACCTGCTCCTGTTCCGGACCGGGGATCCGTTCATGAGCGTGTACAGCGTACTCGCGCTACTCTCATTGCTTGTGGTCGGCGGGCGCAGGGTCGCAAAAGCGGCGCGCAACACGCACAGTGGCTTTGTCAGTTTTTTTGCCATTGATGCAACGCTGGTCCTGCTGGCCGTATGGGCCTCCAGATGGGCGGCATTGAACGGGCTCAGCCGCCGCTATTTCATTGGTGTGTATTTGTCGGTTTCCGTGCTGGTCCTGCTGTGGAATGAACTGTCCCGCAGCGCAACTGGCAAGTTCCGCCCCGCCGCGGTCCTGCTCTGGGCCACTGTACTGGCGGGTGCGGCCAGCGGTCCGCTGCAAATGAAATTTATTTGGCCGGGCACCTTGGAACCCCGCGTGGACGTCGCGGCGGAGTTTCTCCGGTTGGGCCGCATTGGGCTGATCGGGGAGTACACGAACGCGTTCGTGGCGTGCACGCCGGACCCGGACCGGATCGCAGCCATTCCCCACGACAAGGATGACGTGAAGAATTTCGACCTGGTTCCCCCCGTCTTCGATGGCCGTGACCTTTATGTGATCGGCGACATGTGGCTGGACAATTTCCCGGATACGCTCTGGCAATTTGGCCACAAACTGGCGCGAACGGGGGAGCCCTTCAACATCGCCGGTTGCCTGGTCAACCAGTACGTGGAGGTGCATCCAACGCACTGATCTTCACGCCTCGACCACGCGCAATTTCGCGAAGCGCAGCAGCAATTGCTTATGCCCGGCGGCAGGGAAGAAAATGGTGGCTTTCTGGTCCGGCGGCGCGCCTTCCACCTTCACCACCTTGCCTTTGCCGAACTTGTCGTGCTCCACGGTAACACCTTCCTGCAGGTCTTCCGGGGTGGCGTACCCCAAGGTGGCAGTTGCCTCCAACGGCGCCCCGCTTGCCGTTATCTTCTTCAGGTTCCGCTTGCCTTCGGGTGCAGATGGGATTGACCGTGCGGGCGTGCCGCGCTCCGTGAATGCGGTGCGCTTTTGCACCGGGGCAGGGGGCCGCGGGGCAAATCCATTGCGTTCGGCGAACGAAGTGCCGCGGCTGAAGTTGTGCAGCTCGCTTCGCCCTGGCAGTTGCACGTATTTCGGGTCGATCTCCTGGATGAAGCGGCTGGGTTCGGCCCCTTGCAGGGTGCCCCATTTGTAGCGGCTTACGGCATAGCTCAGCGTGCAGCGCTTCTCGGCCCGCGTCAGTGCCACGTAGAACAGCCGGCGCTCTTCCTCCAGTTCGGCGCGGCTGTTCATCGCCATCAGGTTCGGGAAGAGGTTCTCCTCCAGGCCCACGATGTACACATAAGGAAATTCAAGGCCCTTGGCACTGTGAATGGTCATCAGGCTCACACGGTCCTGGTCGTTCGGGTCGTCGTTGTCGGCATCGGTGAGTAGGGCCACGTCGATCAGGAAGTCGGGCAGGGTGCGAAGCGCGGGGAGGCCTTCCTGGTCGGGATCGGCACCCGGTTCCGTGGCACCACCAGCCCCTTCCGGGTGGCTGAATTCCTTCATGCCGTTCAGCAGGCCCTGGATGTTCTCGTAGCGGCTTACCCCCTCGGGCGTCTTGTCGGTGAAGAGGTCTTGCAGCAGGCCGGTGGTGCGGGCGATGTACTCGCCCAGTTCGTATGCACTGCGTGTGTCCAGCATGGTCTGGAAGCTGCGCACCATCATCACGAAGTTGGCCACTTTGGTCCGCAGCCCTTGGTGCAGGTCCAGCTCGCCGAGGTGCCCGATGATGGCGTCCCAAAGGCTCTTCTCATGTTGCCCCGCCACCACGGTCAGTTTGTCGATGGTGCTTTGGCCAATGCCGCGCGCCGGGTAGTTGATCACGCGTTTGAGGGCCTCGTCGTCGTTGGGGTTGCAGGTGAGGCGGAAGTATGCGATCAGGTCCTTCCCCTCTTTGGTTTGGTAAAAGCCCACCCCGCCATATATGCGGTAGGGGATGTTCATCTTCCGCAACGCCTCTTCCATGCTTCGGCTTTGGGCATTCGTACGGTACAGGATGGCGAAGTCCTTGTTGCGCAGTTGCCCGTGCATCTTGGTGCTGAAGATGTCGTCCGCCACGAATCGGCCCTCCTCATTGTCTCCCGGGCTGCGGTTCACCACCAGCGGTGCGCCTTCCGGGTTTTCGGTCCAAACGGTCTTGTCCAGGCGTTCGCGGTTCTTTTCGATCAGGCTGTTGGCAGCGCCCACGATGTTTTTCGTGCTGCGGTAGTTCTGCTCCAACTTGAAGACGCGGTGTTCCGGGTAGTCCGTGCGGAAATTGAGGATGTTCTGGATGTTGGCGCCGCGGAAGGCATAGATGCTTTGGCTGTCGTCGCCCACCACGGTGAGGTTTTGGTGGCGTGCGGCCAGTGTGCGCACGATGTTGTACTGCGCCAGGTTCGTGTCCTGGTACTCGTCCACCAGAATGTATTGGAAGCGCTGCTGGTACTTGAGCATCACGTCCGGATGGTCGCGAAAGAGGATGTTTGTCAGGTAGAGCAGGTCGTCAAAGTCCATCGCTCCTGCGCGGTAGCAGCGGGCGGCGTAGTGCTGGTAGATGGTGCCGATGAGGGGGCGCAAATTGGCGGTGTCGCTGGCCATCAGCTCGGTGTTGGCCAGGTATTCCTTGGGGCCGATCAGGTTGTTCTTGGCGATGCTGATGCGGCCATGCACCTGGTTGGGCTTGTACAGCTTTTCGTCCAGGTTGAGCTCCTTCACGATGGCGCGGATCACCGAGCGGCTGTCGTCGGTATCGTAGATGGTGAAATCCTTGGGATAGCCCAGTTTATCGGCTTCGGCGCGCAGGATGCGGGCGAATACGCTATGGAATGTGCCCATCCACAGGTTGCGGGCCTCGGTGCCCATGCCGGGCACGTCGGCGAGCAGCTTGGCGATGCGCTCCTTCATCTCCTTGGCGGCCTTGTTGGTGAAGGTTAGCGCCAGGATGCGGAAGGCGTCCACGCCCTTCTCCATCAGGCGCGCGATGCGCACGGTGAGCACCTTGGTCTTGCCGCTGCCGGCACCCGCGATCACCATGGTGGGGCCGTCGGTGGCCTCCACGGCGGCGCGCTGGGCGGGATTGAGTCCTTGCAGAATGTCCATGGGGAAGCCGCGAAGGTACGGGCCGTGCACGGGCTTCACGGAAATGGCGGCAGGCTGCTTGCGCTCGTGCACCCGAATACCTGCACCCAGCGGCTGAAGGTCATGTCCTCAAAATGGATGATGCCTTGCTTGTATTGCCATTGCTGGAACAGGTTGAGCACGATGCAGAGGAACAACGATGCAAATAGGCCGCGGCGCTGCCAATGCTTCCATCGTCGTGCATGTTGGACGATTGTCGCCAGCGGCAGGGCCAGCAGTGGCAGGATGTCGATCATGGGTCGGCTGCCGAAGCCCCCGCCGTACCACCACGTTTCCCAGCTGAAGGCCACGTAGATGAAGGAAGGGATTACGCAGCAAAGCATCTTCGCATAGGAACGCGATGCGCCGGTGGCTTCCCCGCTCCGCCACATGGGCACCAGTCCAGCCAGCGCGATCAAAGCCGCAGGTGTGTACACAAACCAGCCTTTGCGGAAACCGAAGAGCCCTTCCGGCACGTGCGGATGCATGAAGTCAAAGGATTCTTCTCCGTAGGAGTAGAACAGGAAGTGGCCCGTGGCCGCCTTCCAATAGATGGCTTGTGGCAGGCCGCACAAGGCTGCCACGCCAACAGCCGCGGCCAACTGTCGCCAGTGTGTGGCGAGCGTGCGCAGCCCGCTCCGTCCCAATGACCAGC
Organism: uncultured Flavobacteriales bacterium; assembly: GCA_937873385.1. GTDB lineage: Bacteria > Bacteroidota > Bacteroidia > Flavobacteriales_F > PHOS-HE28 > PHOS-HE28. The sequence continues at coordinate 16,324 of CALMYC010000189.1, forward strand.
ACAGCGGCACCAGCGCAAGGAGCACGGCGGTGGGGCGGCACAGCAAGGCGAGCCCAATGCAAACACCAATGGCCAATGCCTTCCCCAACGCCGGTCGATTGTACCAGGCATCCGTGCGGTCGATCAGCAGGGCACAGAGGAGGAAAAGTACCGGGTGGCTCATCCCTTGCGCCAGGGAGCAGTAGAAGAACAGGTTGGTCCCCAACCCGAGCACAAGCAGTGCGATCGCGGCAGGGGCGTCATCCACACGGCGCCGCAGAAAGCGCACCAGCACAAGCAGGCCGAGCCATGCCCAAACAGCGGAACTCAGCGCTACAGCAAGTTGATAGGGGGCGGAATAGCCGTCTGCCGTGCTTCCGGCACTTGAGAGACACCAGGCGTGGGCCACCAGGAAAAAGGGCAGTTCAAACACGGCGGTGCCCATGGGGTATTTGTTGCAGTAGCGGCCTGTTGCCGGGACCCAGGTGCGGCCTTGGCCGAAGGCATAGCCGCCGTTGAAATGGTTCGGTTCCACACGGTCCAGGAATTCCAGGTGGAACAGGTCGCCATGGATCAGCGCAGCCGGGAGGTAGAGGTAGTATCCGTCCGTGTCCCACTGGAGGATCTCCCGGTCCTTCCAGCGGTGCACATTGAAACAGGTCCACACGGCGGCCACGAGGAAAATGACCGTTGAGGCCACGCTCATGGGCGAACGGCGGAGAAAGTTCAGGACGGCATGCATCCGGGCCCCTGGTTCACTCTGTTTGTCCGCAACGGACGCGGCCGCCGAATTTAGGTTGCGGGGCAAGGCCGTGGCGCGGAACGCACGAAATACGGCGCGGCAGCCCTGCACGCAGTCCCGGTTGGCGGCCGCTCACGTTCCGGCGGGCCAATACACGGCCACGCGGCCGGTGCCATTTCGCTGGATCCGGCCTCCCTCCACGGCATCGGCCAGGTCCCGGCTGGCGGTGGCCGGGGAAAGTTCGGGGAACATGCGGCGGTAGTCCTTGCGGGTGAAACGGCTACGGTCCTTGGCCAATAGAAAGGTGTTCACCCTGTCGCTGCCGGACAGTGCGATCCGGTCGCGGCCCAGCAATTCGTGCAGTGCCTCATCGATCCTTTCCAGCATGTAAGCGATGAAAGCGCCGCAGTCCTCTTGCCTGTCCGCATGCTCGAGTGCTGCGTAATAGCCGGAGCGGGAGCGCTGGATGAAGCCCTCCACCGGAAGGAAGGCAAATACGGGCCATTGCCTGAGAAGGGCCAGTTTCTGCCACAGCCGGGCGATGCGGCCATTGCCCGCCGTGAAGGGCCGCAAGTGGATCAAGCCGAAGTGGAGCACACAACTGCCCAACAGGAGCGGGGCCTCATCATTTTCCACCGCGTGAAGCAGCTGTTCCACCTGGCTGGAGATATTGCCCGCAGCGGCCTTTCGGCGCCCGGGCCGGTCGCCATAGATCACTTCCATGGCACCCGTACGGTATTGGCCAGGGTCCAAGGCAAGTCCGTGCATCAATTCGCCATGTGCATGGCGCAGGTCCTGGCCCATGAAGGGTTCCAAGGAAGGCAAGAGGTCGTATAACCTGCTGGTGTTAAGCACTTCCAGTTCAGCAAGTCGGGCCGGGTCGGCTGGGCGGCCGTCCAGCAGTTCGGCGATTTCCTGGCGGCTCAAGGGGCTGTCTTCCAGGGCGAGCGTGGCATGGATGCAACTAACGCGGTGAGCGCGGAGAAGCGCGGGACCAGGATGGTGCAAATGGGCGGCATTCACTTCACCAAGCCGTTCGGAAACGGAGGCGATCAAGGTGAGGGTCCTGGGGGTGATCGAGTAGAGCGTGGGATTCATAATAGAATCATTTGAGGCTAAAATTACAAAATGAAAGGATCCATAGCCGTTGATCGAACGGTTGGCGGGTGGCGCGGGCATCAGCCCTGCGGTTGAGCTAAAACCGTTGCTGGGCACAGGTTCAGAGAGGAGTTGCCTGGTTCTTGAATGCCCGCTTCCAGACGGAAATGTGTGGTGCAAGAAAGAAATTGCTCCACAGTCCTTGGATGAGAAGGATAAAAACCTACATTTGCAGCCCCAATTTTGCCAGCAAAGAGTGGTGCGTTGGGGAGATAACCAGGAAGAAACGGAGCTTCATGCCAACCATTCAACAGTTGATCCGCAAAGGCCGCAAGGCCCCCGAGTTCAAGAGCAAATCCGTTGCCTTGACCGAGTGCCCCCAGCGCCGCGGCGTATGCACCAAGGTGTACACCACCACCCCGAAGAAGCCGAACTCGGCGCTTCGCAAGGTGGCCAAGGTGCGCCTCTCGAACAAGATGGAGGTGATCGCCTACATCGGTGGTGAGGGCCATAACCTGCAGGAGCACAGCATCGTGCTGGTGCGTGGCGGCAGGGTGAAGGACCTGCCCGGCGTGAAGTACCACATCGTGCGGGGCGTGCTGGACACCAGCGGGGTGGAAGGCCGCAATCAGCGCCGAAGCAAATACGGCACCAAGCGCAAAAAGGCGGGGGCAGCTGCCGCCAAGAAGTAACCGAAGGCAACAAGTACGATGCGTAAGAAAGCAGCCAAGCACACCACGCTCCCCGACCCCAAGTTCGGGGACGTCCAGGTGACCAAGTTCGTGAACAACCTGATGTACGACGGCAAGAAGAGCAAGTCGTTCGACATCTTCTACAACGCCATCGACATGGTGGCCGAAAAGACCGGTGAGGACGGCATGGAGACCTTCAAGAAGGCCCTTGCGAACGTCACGCCGCAAGTGGAGGTGCGCAGCCGCCGCGTGGGCGGGGCCAACTTCCAGATCCCGCAGCCCGTGCGCGAAAGCCGCAAGGAAAGCCTGGCCATGAAATGGCTCATCGGCTACAGCCGCAAACGCAACGAGCGGAGCATGGAGCAAAAGCTCGCCAACGAGATCATGGCCGCAGCCAAGGAGGAAGGCGCGGCCTTCAAGAAAAAGGAGGAAGTCCACAAAATGGCCGAGGCCAACAAGGCCTTCAGCCACTTCCGCTTCTAAGCACAGCAAAGACCAGGGAACCCCCACATGGCCCGCGACCTCAAATACACGCGCAACATCGGCATCATGGCGCACATTGATGCCGGAAAGACGACCACGTCCGAGCGCATTCTTTATTACACCGGCCTTACGCACAAGATCGGTGAGGTGCATGATGGCGCGGCCACCATGGACTGGATGGAACAGGAGCAGGAGCGTGGCATCACCATCACCTCCGCCGCCACCACCACCAGCTGGAAGTACCGCGGCAACACGTACAAGATCAACCTGATCGACACCCCGGGCCACGTGGACTTCACCGTGGAAGTGGAGCGCAGCCTGCGCGTGCTCGACGGTGCCGTTGCCTTGTTCTGCGCCGTGGGCGGCGTGGAGCCCCAGAGTGAGACCGTGTGGCGCCAGGCCAACAAGTACAATGTGCCCCGCATCGGCTTCGTCAACAAGATGGACCGCAGCGGAGCCGACTTTTTCCGCGTGGTAAGCCAGATCAAGGACCGTTTGGGCGCCAAGCCCGTTCCCTTGCAGGTGCCCATCGGTGCCGAGGCGGAGTTCAAGGGCGTGGTTGACCTGGTGAACAACAAGGGCATGGTATGGAACGAAGCCGACCAAGGCATGACCTGGACGGAGGTTCCCATCCCGGACGACTTGAAGGATGCCGTTGAAGAATGGCGCGGCAAGCTCATCGAGGCGGTTGCCGAGAGCGACGATAGCTTGATGGAGAAATACTTCAATGACCCCAATTCCCTCACGGAAGCGGAGATCATGAACGCCATCCGCATCAGCACCATCAATATGAGCATCACCCCGGTGCTCTGCGGCTCATCCTTCAAGAACAAGGGCGTGCAAACGATGCTTGATGCCGTCATGGCCTATCTCCCCAGCCCGATGGACATCGAGGCCGTGGTGGGGCATGACCCCGATACCGGTGAGGAGATCATGCGCAAGCCCAGCGTGGACGAGCCCATGTCCTCCCTGGCCTTCAAGATCGCCACGGACCCCTTCGTGGGCCGCTTGGCCTTCTTCCGCTGCTACAGCGGCAAGGTGGAGGCTGGCAGCTACGTGCAGAACATGCGCAGCGGCCGCAAGGAGCGGATCAGCCGCATTTTCCAAATGCACTCCAACAAGCAGAATCCGGTGGAGGTCATTGAGGCCGGTGACATTGGCGCGGCCGTTGGTTTCAAGGACATCCGCACCGGCGATACGCTTTGTGCCGAAGACAACCAGATCATCCTCGAGAGCATGAGCTTCCCCGAGCCGGTGATCGGCATCGCCATTGAGCCCAAGACCCAGGCCGACCTGGACAAGATGGGGCAAGCACTTTCCAAACTGGCCGAGGAGGACCCCACCTTCAAGGTGAACACCGATGAAGAGACCGGCCAGACCGTGATCAACGGCATGGGCGAACTGCACTTGGAGATCCTGGTGGACCGCATGAAGCGCGAGTTCAAGGTGGAGCTTAACCAGGGCGCGCCCCAGGTGAAATACAAGGAGGCCATCACCGGCACCGTGGAATATCGCGAGCTCTACAAGAAGCAGACCGGTGGACGGGGCAAATTCGCCGACATCCATGTGCGCATTGAGCCGCAGACCGACCCCACCAAGACCGGCCTGGAGTTCGTCGATGCCATCAAGGGCGGCGTGATCCCCAAGGAATTCATCCCGTCCGTGCAGAAGGGCTTTGCCGCCTCGCTGCAGAACGGCGTACTGGCCGGCTACCCGATGGAGAGCCTGAAGGTGACGCTCTACGACGGCAGCTACCACAACGTGGACTCCGACGCGCTGAGCTTCGAGATCGCAGCCAAGGCCGCATTCCGCAATGCACTTCCAAAGGCCAAGCCCATCCTGCTGGAGCCGATCATGAAGATCGAGGTGATCACCCCTGAGGAGAACATGGGGGATATCGTCGGTGACCTCAACCGCCGCCGGGGCCAGATCCAAGGCATGGAGGACCGCAGTGGGGCCAAGGCCATCAAGGGCACCGTACCCTTGAGCGAAATGTTTGGTTACGTGACCAGCCTGCGCACACTGAGCTCCGGCCGTGCCAGCAGCACCATGGAGTTCAGCCATTACGAACAGGCCCCCAACAACATCACCGAAGCCGTTCTGGCCAAGGTCCGTGGTAAAGTTTCAGCATAAGTCGAACCCTAAGCGATGACCCAAAAGATCAGGATCAAGCTGCGATCTTACGACCACAACCTTGTGGACAAGAGCGCCGAGAAGATCGTGAAGACGGTGAAGAGCACCGGAGCCGTGGTGAGCGGCCCCATCCCTTTGCCCACGCACAAGCGCATTTTCACCGTGCTGCGCTCGCCGCACGTGAACAAAAAGGCGCGCGAGCAATTCCAGCTCTGCAGTTACAAGCGCCTCATGGACATTTACAGCTCCAGCAGCAAGACCATCGATGCGCTGATGAAGCTGGAGCTTCCCAGCGGCGTGGACGTGGAGATCAAAGTCTGACCGGTTAACAAGAGAAAGCGATGAGCGGATTGATCGGAAAAAAGGTTGGGATGACCAGCCTCTACGATGCGGAGGGCAACCTGTTGGGCTGCACCGTGCTGGAGGCGGGGCCCTGCGTGGTGACCCACGTGAAGACCGTTGAGAAGGACGGTTACAGCGCCGTGCAACTTGCCTATGGCGAGCGCGGGGAGAAGAACGCCACCTCGGCGTCCATCGGGCACTACAAGAAGGCGGGCACTTCCCCGAAGGTGAAGAGCCATGAGTTCAAGGAATTTGAGGAGGAGCTGAAGCTCGGCGACAAGGTGGACACCGGCATTTTCGAGGAGGGCAGCTACATCACCGTGACCGCAGCCAGCAAAGGCAAAGGATTCCAAGGTGTTGTGAAGCGCCATGGCTTCAGCGGTGTGGGCGAAGGCACGCACGGCCAACATGATCGCTCCCGTGCACCAGGTTCACTCGGTGGGTCCTCCTATCCCTCGCGCGTGTTCAAGGGCCTGCGCATGGCCGGCCGCACAGGCGGAAACAAGATCACCACCGAGAACCTGCGCGTGGTGAAGATCGACAAGGAAAAGAACCTGATGGTGGTCCATGGCTCCATTCCGGGGCCCAAGGGCGGCTATGTTATCCTCTGGAAGTAAGATGGAACTGGACATCCAAAGCGTGGACGGCAAGTCCACCGGCAAAAAGGCCAAGCTGAACGACGCGGTATTCGCGATCGAGCCCAACGACCATGCCATTTGGCTGGACGTGAAACAGCACCTGGCCAACCGCCGTCAAGGCACGGCCAAAACCTTGGAAAAGAGTGAAGTGAGCGGCTCCACCAAGAAGCTGCACCGCCAAAAGGGCACCGGCGGCTCGCGCAAAGGTTCCATCAAGAGCCCCTTGTTCAAGGGCGGGGCGCGCGTGTTCGGCCCCAAGCCGCATGAGTACGGGTTCAAACTGAACCGCAAGGTGAAGGACCTGGCCCGTCGCAGTGCCTTGGCACACAAGGCCAAGGCCGGTTCCATCTCCGTGCTGGACGGCAAGGGCTTGGACAGCGCCAAGACCCGCGACTACGCCGGCCTGCTGAAGGCCTTCAACCTCACCGGCCGCAAGGCATTGGTGGTGCTGGCCGCAAAGAACGACAAGGTGCTCCTGGGCACGCGCAACATCCAAGGTGCCCGCGTGGTGACGGCCAGTGAGGTGAACACCTATGACATCATGAACGCCAACCGGGTGCTCATTGCCTTGGACGCCATCGCCCCGCTTGAAACCACCCTTAGCAAGTAATCCGCAATGAGCAGCATCATCATCCGTCCGCTCATCACCGAAAAGATGACGGCCCAAGGCGAAAAGGAAGGCCGCTACGGCTTCGTGGTGGACCGCCGCAGCAACAAGGTGGAGATCCGCGATGCCGTGGAGAAGGAATTCAACGTGAAGGTGACCGGCGTGCGCACCATGATCGTGCGCGGCAAGGAGCGCACCCGCTACACCAAGAGCAACATTCTCCGCGGTGCCACCAGCACCTGGAAGAAGGCCATCGTCACCCTGGAAAGGGGTGAAACCATCGACCTGTACAGCAATCTCTGACCCCGAATCATAGCAGATCATGGCAATTCGTAAAATGAACCCCGTGACCGCAGGCACCCGCCACAAGGTGGCCCTGGGTTTCGAGGATGTCACAGCCAGCGCCCCCGAACAAAGCCTGCTGCGCGGCCGCACCAAGAAGTCCGGTGGCCGCAACAACCAGGGCAAGATGACCATGCGCTACATCGGCGGTGGCCACAAGCAGCGCTACCGGGCCATCGACACCAAGCGTGACAAGGTGGGCATTGCCGGGGTGGTGAAAACCATCGAGTACGATCCGAACCGCAGCTCGCGCATTGCATTGGTCTTCTACCCGGATGGCGAAAAGCGCTACATGCTGGCCCCGGCCGGCCTCAAAGTTGGCCAAACCGTGGTAAGTGGCAAGGGCGTTCCCCCTGAAGTGGGCAACGCGCTTCCGCTGAGCGACATCCCGTTGGGCACGCTGGTGCACAATATCGAGCTTCAGCCTGGCAAGGGCGGTGCATTCGCGCGCAGCGCAGGCACCTTTGCCCAGCTCAATGCCCGTGAAGGCCGGTACGCCACGTTGAAGATGCCGAGCGGCGAGGTCCGCATGGTGCTGGTGAGCTGCATGGCCACCGTGGGCACCGTGGGCAATGCCGAGCACATGCTGCAACGCAGCGGCAAGGCAGGCCGCACCCGCTGGCAGGGCCGCCGTCCGCGTGTTCGCCCGGTGGTAATGAACCCCGTCGACCACCCGATGGGCGGTGGCGAGGGCCGTGCATCCGGCGGGCACCCCCGCAGCCGCAAGGGCCTCCTGGCCAAGGGCAAGAAGACCCGCGCACCGAAGCGTTTGTCCAACAAGTTCATTATTCAGCGGGCCAACCACAAGAAGTCAGCCTGATCACCCGATAGCCGATGAGCCGTTCACTCAAGAAACCCCCCTTCGTCCACTACAAGCTGGCGAAGCGCGTCACCGACATGCAGAAAGGCGGCAAGAAAGCCGTTCTCAAGACATGGTCGCGCGCCAGCACCGTCACCCCGGATTTCGTGGGCTTGACCTTCGCCGTGCACAACGGGAACAAGTTCATCCCGGTGTACGTCACTGAGAACATGGTAGGACACAAGCTGGGTGAGTTCGCACCTACGCGGACCTTCCGCGGCCACTCCGGCAACAACAAGAAGTAACCAATGGGATCGCGCAAGAGAATAGCCGCGGAAAAGCGGAAAGAGGCCAAGAAGGCCGTGGCGGTGGCCAGCCTGAAGAAGGTGCCCACCAGCCCGCGCAAGATGCGCCAGATCGCGGACACCATCCGCGGCGTGGAAGTGGAGCGGGCCTTGGGCCTGCTGCGCTTCAGCACCCGCCACGCCAGCAAGCCCATGGAGAAGCTCCTGATGAGCGCCATCGCCAATTGGGAGGCCAAGAACGAAGGCATGAAGGCCGGCGACACCAAGCTGATCGTGAAGACGGTGATGGTGGACGAAAGCACGGGCCTCAAGCGCATGCTTCCAGCACCACAGGGCCGCGCCTACCGCATGGTGAAGCGCAGCAACCACGTTACGCTGGTCGTTGACACCGCACCCGCACAACCCGCCGAGAACAAAGCATAATGGGACAGAAAGCAAACCCGATCGGCCAACGCCTGGGCCTCATCAAGGGCTGGGACAGCAACTGGTACGGCGGCGACAACTACGCCGACAAGTTGGTGGAGGATGAAAAGATCCGCCAATACCTGATGGCACGCCTGAAGAAGGCCAGTGTGGCGCGCATCATCATTGAGCGCACGCTGAAGCTGGTCACCGTGACCATCAACACCGCCCGCCCCGGGGTCATCATCGGCCGTGGGGGCACGGAGGTTGACAAGTTGCGCGAGGAACTCAAGAAGTTTACCGGCAAGGACGTGCAGATCAACATTTTCGAGATCAAGCGCCCTGAGCTGGATGCTCGTTTGGTGGCGGACAGCATTGCCCGCCAGTTGGAAGGCCGCATCAGCTTCCGCCGGGCCATGAAGATGAGCGTGGCGAGCACGATGCGCATGGGTGCCGAAGGCATCAAAGTACAAGTGAGCGGCCGCTTGAACGGCGCGGAAATTGCCCGCACGGAGAAGTACCGTGAAGGCCGCGTGCCCCTGCACACCTTGCGGGCTGACATCGACTTTGCCATCACCGAGGCGCACACCAAAATGGGCCGCATCGGGGTGAAGTGTTGGATCATGCGCGGCGAAGTGTACGGCAAGCGCGACCTGAGCCCGAACCAGGGACAAGTGAAGGGACCTGGCGGCATGCGCATGGGCGCAGGCAACGAACGCCGTGGCGGAGGTGCCGGCGGGGAACGCAGGGGTGGCGGCGAGCGCCGTGGCCCGGGCGGCCCAGGCCGGGAGCGCCGCGGTGGCGGTGCAGGTCGGGATCGAGGAGCAAACCGGAATAACAACTAAGCATCATGTTGCAACCAAAGCGCAGCAAGCGCCGCAATATGCACAAGGGCCGCATGAAGGGCGAAAGCCAGCGCGGCCATCGCGTGGCCTTGGGGTCCTTCGGCCTGAAGGCCATGGAAAGCGTGTGGCTCACCAGCCGCCAGATCGAGGCCGCCCGTGTGGCGTTGACCCGCCACATGAAGCGTGAGGGGCAAGTGTGGATCAAGGTGTTCCCGGACAAGCCGGTGACCAGCAAGCCTGCCGAGGTCCGCATGGGTAAAGGCAAGGGTTCACTGGACCACTGGGTGGCGGTGACCCGCGCCGGCCGGATCATCTTCGAGGTGGATGGTGTGCCCAGCGCCACGGCGAAGGAAGCCTTGCGCCTGGCCGGCCAAAAGCTGCCCATCCGCACCAAGTTCGTTGTACGCGAAGATTACGACGGCCAATAAGCCACGGCGATGAAGAAGAAGAAAGACGATCTGAAGGACCTGACGGCGCTGGAGCTGCAGGACAAGCTGCAGGCCGAGCGCGAGGCCCTGGGCAAGCTGAGGTTTAACCACGCGGTCAGCCCGGTGGAAAGCCCGGCCCGCCTGAAAAGCACGCGCAGGAACGTGGCCCGCATCCTCACCGAGGTACGCCGCCGCGAAATCGCCAACAAAGCACAAGCATGAGCACCGAGAACACCGCCAACGCGGAAACCAAGGGCCGCAACCTGCGCAAGGAGCGCATCGGCATCGTCACCAGTGACAAAATGAACAAGAGCATTACCGTCACCGTTGAGCGCCGCGTTATGCACCCCAAGTACGGCAAGTTCGTGAACCTCTCCAGCAAATTCATGGCCCACGACGAAAAGGGAGAGGCACACGTGGGTGACACCGTGCGCATCACCGAAACCCGGCCGTTGAGCAAGCAGAAGCGCTGGCGGCTGGTGGAAGTTGTGGAACGAGCCAAGTAAGCAACACCGGACAGAACCATGATCCAACAGGAATCCCGGCTCACCGTGGCCGACAACAGCGGGGCACGCGAAGTGCTTGTTATCCGTGTGCTCGGCGGCACAGCCCGCAGGTACGCCCGCATCGGGGACACCGTGGTGGTGTCCATCAAGAACGCAATGCCCAACGGCGCCACCAAGAAAGGAACCGTGAGCAAGGCCGTGGTGGTCCGCACGCGCAAGGAGACCCGCCGCAAGGACGGCAGCTACATCCGCTTCGACGACAACGCGGTGGTGCTGCTGGACGGCGCCGGCGAAATGAAGGGCACCCGCATCTTCGGCCCCGTGGCCCGCGAGCTGCGCGACAAGAAGTTCATGAAGATCATCTCACTGGCACCTGAAGTGCTCTGAGGAAAGACCAAAGCAGGTGGCGCGCCACCGCAGCACGATGCAGAACAAGACACATATCAAGAAAGGCGACCTGGTGAAGGTGCTCGCCGGCGAGGAGCGGTCCAAGCAGGGCCGCGTGCTGGAGGTGGACCGCACCCATGGCACCGCGCTGGTGGAAGGCCTGCGCATCAATAAAAAGCACAGCAAGCCCACCACGGCCACCCCGCAGGGCGGCATCGTGGAGAAGGAAGGCCCCATCCACATCAGCAACCTGATGCTGATCGACGCGAAGACCGGGGAACCGGGCCGCGTGGGCCGCAAGGCCGGGAAGGATGGCAAACTGGAGCGCTACGTGAAAGTGAAGAACAAGAAAACCGCGAAGAAGTAATGGCCACCTACGTACCTCGTCTTCGGACGAAATACACCAGCGAGGTTGTCCCCAGCCTCCAAAAGGAGTTCAAGTACAAGAGCTCCATGCAGGTGCCGCGCCTGGTGAAGATCTCCGTGAACCAGGGCCTCGGCAGTGCCGTGGGCGACAAGAAGATCGTGGACAACTCCGTGGAGGAGATGTCCCTGATCACCGGTCAACGCGCACAAGCGACGATCTCCCGCAAGGACATCAGCAACTTCAAGCTGCGCAAGGGCATGCCCATCGGCGCACGCGTCACCCTCCGCGGTGCCCGGATGTATGAGTTCCTGGACCGCTTGATCGCCGTTTCCCTGCCCCGCACGCGCGATTTCCGCGGTGTGAAGGCCAGCGGCTTCGACGGCCGCGGCAACTTCACCTTCGGTGTGAAGGAGCAGATCATCTTCCCGGAGATCGACATTGACAAGACCCCCCGTATCCAGGGCATGGACATTACGCTGGTGACCACCGCGAAGACCGACGCGGAGGCCAAGGCACTGCTGGCTGCATTCGGTTTCCCCTTCACCAAGTAAGGCAGCGGAACGCGCCCCAACAAGCAAGACAATGGCAAAAGAATCAATGAAGGCCCGCGACCGCAAGCGCGCCAAGATGGTGGAGAAGTACGCGGCCAAGCGTGCGGCCCTCAAGGCTGCCGGCGACTGGGACGCACTCCAGAAGCTGCCTGCCAACAGCAGCAAGGTGCGCATGCACAACCGCTGCCAGATCACCGGACGCCCCAAGGGCTACATCCGGATCTTCGGCATCAGCCGCAACACGTTCCGTTCCATGGCCCTGGACGGCAAGATCCCGGGCGTGACCAAGAGCAGCTGGTAGGGCGCGGCAACACGTGCCAATCAAAAAGACACAAGAGCAATGACGACAGATCCCATCGCAGACTACCTCACCCGCCTGCGCAATGCCATCCTGGCGAACAAGAAGGTGGTTGAGGTCCCGGCCAGTGGCCTCAAGAAGGACATCACCCGCATCCTGTACGACAAGGGCTACATCCTGAGCTACAAGACCGTGGAGGACGGCAAGCAGGGCTTGATCAAGATCGCGCTGAAATATGGCCCCGATCGCCGCAGCGCCATCCGTGAGCTCAAGCGGGTGAGCACCCCCGGCCTGCGCCAATACACCGATGCCACCAGCCTTCCCCGCGTGCTCAATGGCCTTGGGGTGGCCATCATCAGCACCAGTCGCGGCGTGATCACCGACAAGGAGGCACGCACCCTGGGTGTGGGCGGGGAAGTGATCTGCTACGTCAGCTAAGATTCCAGAAGACCATGAGCCGCATAGGAAAAGAACCGATCCGGATCCCCAGTGGGGTGGAGGTGTCCATCAGCGACAAGAACGTCGTGACGGTGAAAGGCCCCAAGGGCAGCCTGACCCAAACCATGGACCCGGCGATCAAAGTGACCAAGGAGGACGGGGTGCTGAATTTCAGCCGTCCGACCGACCTGAAACACCACCGCTCCATGCACGGCCTGTACCGCGCACTGGTGGCCAACATGGTGGAGGGCGTGACCAAAGGCTTCAGCACGGAGCAGGAACTGGTGGGCGTGGGTTACCGCGCCACGGCCAAAGGCCAGCAGCTCCAGCTGTCCCTCGGTTTCTCCCACAACGTGATCCTCGACCTGCCCAAGGTGGTCAGTGTGAGCGCCGTCCAGGAGAAGGGGAAGAACCCGGTGATCAAGATGGAAAGCATCGACAAGCAGCTTTTGGGCGCGGTGGCGGCCAAGATCCGCAGCTTGCGCAAGCCTGAGCCGTACAAGGGCAAGGGCGTCCGTTTCGTGGGTGAGAACATCCGCCGCAAGGCAGGCAAGGCCGCGGGCAAATAACATAGACGATGGCATTCAACAAAACAGCGCGCCGCGCACGCATCAAGACCAGTATCCGCATCAAGGTGCGGGGCACATCGGAGCGCCCCCGCCTGACGGTCTTCCGGAGCAATTCAGAGATCTACGCCCAGGTGATCGACGACGAACAAGGCCGCACCCTGGTCAGCGCCGGGAGCCTCAAGGACAAAGGGGCGCACGCCGCACCGGGCATGGAACAAGCCAAGCTTGTCGGCAAGGCGATCGGCGAAAGGGCCAAGGCCGCCGGCATCGCACAGGTGGTGTTCGACCGCAACGGTTATCTCTACCACGGACGGGTGAAGGCTTTGGCCGACGGCGCCCGCGAAGCTGGCCTCAACTTCTGAACCACATACACGCAGCATGTCAGACATCATTTCCAAAACGGTCAAGAGCAGCGACCTTGAGCTGAAGGACACCGTGGTCCACCTGAACCGCGTCACCAAGGTGACCAAGGGAGGACGCACCTTCACCTTTGCGGCCATCGTTGTGGTGGGCGACGGAAACGGCGTGGTGGGGCACGGCCTTGGCAAATCCAAGGAAGTGCAGGAGGCCATTGCCAAGGGCGTTGAGGATGCCAAGAAGAACCTGGTGAAGATCCCCTTGCGCAAAGGCACCATCCCCCACGTGCAGGAAGGCCGGTACGCCGGTGCCAAGGTGCTGCTGAAGCCTGCCGCCAACGGTACGGGCGTGATCGCCGGTGGTTCCATGCGCGCCGTGCTTGAGTCGGCGGGCATCACTGATGTGCTGGCCAAGAGCAAGGGGTCCAGCAACCCGCAGAACGTGGTGAAGGCCACCATCCAGGCCCTGGCCAGCCTGCGGGACGCAAATACCGTGGCACGCCAGCGGCGCATTGAACTGGAAAAAGTATTCAACGGATAAGCAAACAGTCTCCACCGGTGATCCGGTGGAAGTAGCCATGAGCAAGATCATTATCACCCAGACGGTCAGCCAGATCAAGTGCCCCAAGCGCCAAAAGGCCACCTTGGCGGCCCTCGGCCTTGGCCGGGTAGGCAAGCGGAACGAAATTGAAGGAACCCCGCAGGTGCGCGGCATGGTGGCCAAAGTGCAGCATCTGGTGAAAGTGACCGAGGCCTGAGGCCCAAACAAGAGAGACCCATGGAGGACCTGAGCAAACTGAAGCCCGCCAAAGGTGCGGTGAAGAGCGTAAAGCGCATAGGCCGCGGCCAAGGCAGCGGCTATGGCGGAACAAGCACCAAGGGCCACAAAGGCCAGAAGGCCATTGCAGGCTACAACCGCAAGCGCGGCTTCGAAGGGGGCCAAACCCCCATGGTGCGGCGCCTGCCGAAGTTCGGCTTCACCAATCCCACCCGCACGGAATACAAAGGCATCAACCTGGATGCCGTGCAGGCATTGGCCGACAAGACCGGCGTGAAGGTGATCGACATTGAGACCTTGCGCGCGAACGGGCTCGTGTCCCGCAACGACCTGGTAAAGGTGCTTGGCCGCGGGGAGATCAAGGCTGCGATCGAGGTGAAGGTGCATGCCTTCAGTGCCGCGGCCAAGGCCGCGATCGAGGCGAAGGGAGGGAAAACCGAAATCGTTGCCACGCACTGATGAAGAAGTTCATCGAAACGGTAAAGAACATCTGGCGGATCGAGGAACTGCGCAACCGCATCCTCATCACGCTCGGCCTCCTGCTGGTATACCGGATCGGTAGCTTCATCGCGTTGCCGGGCGTGGACAGCACACGCTTGGGCAGCGCCAGTGGCGCTGGTTCGGGCCTGGTGGACCTACTCAGCATTTTCACCGGCGGTGCCTTTACCCGTGCAAGCATCTTCGCCCTGGGCGTGATGCCGTACATCAGTGCCAGCATCATCATGCAGCTCGCCGGCATTGCCGTGCCCATGGTGCAGAAAATGCAGAAGGAGGAGAGTGGCCGCAACAAGATCAACCAGTGGACGCGCTACATCACCATCATCATTTGCGTGTTCCAGGCACCGGGTTACCTGTACACCTACGTGGATGCGGCCGCACGTCCTGAAGGACAGTTCTGGATGGTCACCAGTGTGATCATCCTCACCGCCGGAACACTTTTCGTGATGTGGCTCGGTGAGCGCATCACGGAGCGTGGCCTGGGCAACGGCGTTTCCCTGATCATCATGATCGGCATCCTGGCCCGACTGCCGGAATCATTCCTGCAAGAGTTCATCGGCCGTACCACCGGTGGTGGCGGCATGGTGGTGATCCTGCTGGAGGTAGTGCTCTGGTTGGCCATCATCGCCTGCAATGTGATGCTGGTGCAGGGCACCCGCCGCATTCCGGTGCAGTTTGCCAAGCGCGTTCAGGGGAACAAGCAGTACGGCGGTGTGCGCAACTACATCCCGCTCAAGGTGAACGCGGCCGGCGTGATGCCCATCATTTTCGCGCAAGCCATCGTGCTGGTGCCGATGTACGTGGCGCAGATGCCGGTGTTCAAGGGCAACCCGCCCATGTGGCTCCAGCAGTTCACGAACTACCAGAGCTTCTCCTACAACTTCTTCCTGTTCCTCATGGTGGTGGCCTTTACCTACTTCTACACGGCCATCACGGTGAACCCCAACCAGCTTTCGGATGACCTGCGCCGCAACGGCGGCTTTATTCCGGGCATCAAGCCGGGCAAGCAGACCGCAAGCTACATTGATGACCTGCTCAGCCGCATCACCCTGCCGGGCTCCATCTTCTTGGGGATCGTGGCGATCCTTCCGGCCTTTGTGATGATGGCCGGCGTGAAGCAGGGCTTCGCACAGTTCTTCGGGGGAACGTCACTGTTGATCATGGTGGGCGTGTTGCTGGACACGCTGCAGCAGATCGAAAGCCATTTGTTGATGAGGCACTACGACGGCCTCATGAAGTCGGGACGCATCAAAGGAAGGACGAGTTCAGCGTTCGGCATGGCAGGCTGACCATGGCGAAGGTGGTGAACAAGTTGGGTGAGGAGGAGATCGAGCTGGTCAGAAGGAGTTCTTTGCTTGTTGGTAAGACCTTGGCCGAAGTGGCCAAACGGATCGCACCGGGGGTGACCACGGCCGCACTCGACCAAATGGCCGAGGAGTTCATCCGTGACAATGGCGGGATCCCGGGCTTCAAGGGCCTGTACGGCTGCCCGTCCACGCTGCTCATCAGTGTGAATGAGCAGGTGGTCCACGGGTTGCCGGGCAACCGGGCCCTGGAGGACGGTGATGTGGCCAGCGTGGACTGCGGAGTGCTGATGGACGGGTTCTACGGCGACAGTGCCTACACCTTCCAGGTGGGCGAGGTGGCCGCCGAAGTGCGGGAACTGCTGCGTGTGACACAGGAGTGCCTCAAGCTCGGCATTGCGCAGGCCGTGCCGAACAACCGGACGGGCGACATCGGCTATGCGGTGCAGCACCATGCGGAAGCGCACGGCTACGGCATTGTGCGGGAACTGGTGGGCCATGGCGTGGGCAGGAAACTGCACGAAGCGCCTGAAGTGCCGAACTACGGTCGTCGGGGCCATGGCGCCAAGCTCAATGAGGGCATGGTGATCGCGATCGAGCCGATGGTGAACATGGGCGTGAAGGAGGTGAGCCAACTGGAGGACGGCTGGACCGTGGTGACACGGGACGCCAAGCCCAGTGCGCATTTCGAGCACACCATTGCGGTGCGGGCCGGCAAGGCGGAGGTCTTATCAACGTTCAGCTACATCGAGGATGTGCTGAAGGAAAGGGGAATGGTGGCGGAGGAGTTGAAAGTTTGAAACTGACGCTGCCCACGGGGGCGGCATGAAGAAGAGGGAAATTGAAGTGGAAACATGAGCAAAACGGGAAACATAGAGCAGGACGGCGTCATCAAGGAGGCGCTGAGCAATGCCATGTTCCGCGTGGAGCTGGAGAATGGCCACGTCATTGTGGCGCACATTTCGGGAAAGATGCGGATGCACTACATCCGCATCCTGCCCGGCGACAAAGTGAAGGTGGAGATGAGCCCGTACGACTTGAGCAAGGGCCGCATCACCTTCCGTTACAAGACCTGAAGAACAGCAGAACACTCCGACCCAAATGAAGATCAGGGCCTCGATCAAGAAACGTTCAGCGGACTGCAAACTGGTCCGCCGCAAGGGACGTCTGTACATCATCAACAAGAAGAACCCGAAGTTCAAGCAGCGTCAAGGCTGATAAACCGAAGAGCATGGCACGTATTGCAGGCATCGACCTACCCAAAACGAAGCGTGGCGCCATCGGGCTCACGTACATCTACGGCATTGGCCGCAGCATGGCATTGACCATCCTGGAACAAGCCGGCATCGACCCGGACACCAAGGTGGAGGAATGGACCGATGATGACCAGGCAAAGATCCGCACTTACATCAACGAGCATGTAAAGGTGGAAGGTGCCCTGCGCAGCGAAGTGCAGCTGAGCATCAAGCGCCTGGTGGACATCAACAGCTACCGCGGCACGCGCCACCGCAACGGCCTGCCCGTGCGCGGCCAGCGCACGCGCACCAACAGCCGCACCCGCAAGGGCAAGCGCAAGACTGTGGCGAACAAAAAGAAAGTGACCAAGTAAGATCAGTTGCCAGTTGTCAGTTGCCAGCAGGCTACCACTGACAACGGACAACGGACGACCGACAACTGAAGACAATGGCAAAGCAAGAAAAAGGCGGCGCTGCCGCAGGCAAGAAGAAGAAGAAGAACGTGGTTGTGGAGGCCTTCGGGCAAGCCCACATTCTGGCCACGTTCAACAACTTGATCGTGAGCCTCACCAACAACAAGGGTGAGGTGATCAGCTGGAGCAGCTCGGGCAAGATGGGCTTTCGCGGCAGCAAGAAGAACACGCCGTACGCAGGCCAGGTGAGCGCCGAGGAGGCCGCCCGCGAGGCATTTGAACTGGGCCTGCGCAAGGTGAAGGTGTTCGTGAAGGGCCCCGGCGGCGGGCGCGAAAGCGCCATCCGCGCACTGCACAACAGCGGGGTGGAGGTCACCGAGATCCTCGACCTCACGCCCATGCCGCACAATGGCTGCCGTCCACCGAAAAAACGCCGCGTCTAAGAGAACCAAACCGTAGGGAGCTGAAAGCATCCCGTTGTTGGTGCGGAGCACGCACCCGAAAAGCAGAAAAATGGCACGATACACAGGACCCAAAACCAGGATCGCCCGCAAGTTCAAGGAGCCGATCTTCGGACCCGACAAATGGATGGAGCGCAAGCCCCATTCCCCCGGCCAACACGGCCTCAACGCCCGCCGCCGCAAGAAGGAAAGCGAGTACGGCCTGCAGTTGAACGAAAAGCAGAAGGCCAAGTACACCTATGGCATTCTGGAACGCCAGTTCCGCAAGATGTTCCAGACCGCGGCCAGCAAAAAGGGCGTTACCGGGGCCATCCTGCTGGGCCTTTGTGAGGCACGCCTGGACAACACGGTTTACCGCCTGGGCATTGCGCCTTCGCGCCGGGCTGCACGGCAGCTTGTGGGCCACGGGCACATCACCGTGAACAAGGATGTCGTGAACATCCCCAGCTACACGTTGCGCCCCGGCGACGAGATCGCCGTGCGGGAACGCAGCCGCAGCCTGGAAGTGGTCACCAACAGCCTGTCGGTGAACACCAACCGTTTCGATTGGCTGGACTTCAACCCCGCCACCATGACGGGGAAGATGATCGCCATGCCCGAGCGCGCACAGATCCCGGAGACCATCCGCGAGCAGCTCATCGTCGAATTGTACTCCAAGTAAGCAACCCTAACAGACCGAGCAACCATGCCAATCCTGGATTTCCAAAGACCTGACAAGGTCTCGATGATCGAAGCCGACGACAAGCACGGGATCTTTGAGTTCCGCCCGTTGGAGCCCGGCTACGGCATCACCATCGGCAATTCCCTCCGCCGCATCCTGCTCAGCAGCCTCGAAGGGTACGCCATCACCAGCATCCGCATCGACGGCGTTGAACATGAGTTCAGCACCATCAAGGGCGTGATGGAGGATGTCACCGAGATCATCCTCAACCTGAAACAAGTGCGTTTCCGCCGCCAATTGGAGGATGTGTCCACCGAAAAGGTCTCCTTTACCGTGAGCGGCAAGGACGGCTTCACCGGTGCCGACATCGGCAAGCATACCACCGGTTTCCAAGTGCTCAACCCGGAGCTGGTGATCTGCCGCATGGAAAGCAATGTGAAACTTCATGTGGAACTCACTGTCGGCAAGGGCCGCGGTTATGTGCCCGCGGACGAGAACAAGGTGGAAGGCGCCCCCATCGGCACCATTTTCATCGACTCGATCTTCACCCCCATCAAGAATGTGCGCTACAGCGTGGACAACACCCGCGTGGAGCAGAAGACGGACTACGAGAAACTCACCATCGAGCTGGACACCGACGGCAGCATCGACCCCAAGAACGCGTTGCAGGAAGCCGCCAAGATCCTGATCCACCATTTCATGCTCTTCAGCGACGAGCGCATCTCACTTGACCTGGAGGAGCGCGGACCGGCCATGCCGGAAGCGGGGGTGAGCAACATCGACCTGGGCGACCTGGACGAGACCGGCATGCACATGCGCCAATTGCTGCGCAGCAAACTGGTGGACATGGACCTGAGCGTCCGTGCCCTGAACTGCCTGAAGGCTGCGGACATTGAAACCCTCGGCGACTTGGTCAGCTACAACAAGAACGACCTCTTGAAATTCCGCAACTTCGGGAAGAAGAGCCTCACCGAACTGGAAGACCTGGTGGAAAACAAGGGTCTCAGCTTCGGCATGAACGTGGGCAAATACAAACTGGACAGGGACTGATGCAAGGCTGGCCCCTGGGCCACCAATAATGAGGGAGCGATCCCGCAGACGACCATGAGACACGGAAACAAGAACAACGCACTGGGCCGCAAGAAGGGCCACCGCGACAGCATGCTCAGCAACATGGCATGCTCGCTCATCGAGCACAAGCGCATCGAGACCACCTTGGCGAAGGCGAAGGCGCTGCGCATTTATGTGGAGCCCTTGATCACCAAGAGCAAGGAGGACAGCACCCACAGCCGCCGCACGGTGTTCAGCTACCTGCGCAGCAAGGAGGCCACCGCCACCTTGTTCCGCGACGTGGCCCCGAAGGTGGCCGAGCGCCCGGGTGGATACACACGCATCATCAAACTGGGCAGCCGCCTGGGCGATGCCGCCGAACTGGCGATGATCGAAATGGTGGATTTCAACAACCTGTACTCGGCCAAGGAGAAGGCCGGTGCCGAGGTGAAGAAGACCCGCCGCAGCCGCACAGCCAAGACGGGCACCAAGAAAGCAGCGGGCGAGGCACCTGCCGCCACTGCAGAGGAGCCGAAGGCCGAATGAACCAATCGTGCATAACTAACGGGAACGGGGCGTTGAAAAACGCCCCGTTCTTTTTTCTTACGGGTAAATTTGCCGCCCGGGAACAACCATTGAAAAGCCAAGCATGCTTGTAAGCCAGCGCCCCAAGGCCGTCCTGCTGCTCAAGGACGGCAGCCGCTTCGAGGGCCGTGCCATAGGGGCGCCAGGAACATTCACCGGGGAGGTTTGCTTCAATACCGGAATGACCGGGTACCAGGAGATCTTCACCGACCCCAGCTACACCGGGCAGATCATGGTGCTGGCCTCGCCGCACATCGGCAACTATGGCGTGAAGCAAGGGGAGGAGGAAAGCCGCGCAGTAAGCATCGCCGGCCTGGTGGTGAAGAAGTACAGCGAAGTTTGGAGCCGGCCGGGTGGATCATCCTCATTGGAAGATTACTTGGTGAAGGCCGGCATCGGCGGCATCAGTGACATTGACACGCGCAAACTGGTGCGCCACATCCGCGACCACGGCGCCCAGAACGCCATCATCGACAGCACGGGCATGGATGAGGCCGCATTGAAAAGGCGGTTGGCCCAAGTGCCGGACATGGCGGGCCTGGGACTTTTCAGCAGGGGGGCCACAAAGGGGCTTTACGAGGGGGGCCCGATGGAGGCCCAACACCGCGTGGCCTTGGTGGACTTCGGCATCAAGCTGAACAGCATTCGCAGCCTTGCCGAGCGGGGTTGCCGTGTCGGCGTGTTCCCGATGGGAACGCCGGTACAGGAGATGCTCCGATGGAAACCCGATGGATTTCTGCTGAGCAACGGCCCCGGCGACCCCGCCGCGATGCCGGGCGCGCTGCAAACAGTGAAGGACATACTCTCAACCCGCCTTCCCGTCTTCGGCATCTGCCTGGGCCACCAGCTGCTGGCCGAGTGCCATGGCGTTTCCACGCGCAAGATGCATCACGGCCACCGGGGCATCAACCATCCCGTGCGCAACATGATCACCGGAAGGGATGAGGTCACTTCCCAGAACCATGGCTTTGTGGTGGACCGGGAACAGGCCGAAAAACATCCGGACATGGAGGTGACGCACCTGCACCTGAACGATGGAAGCGTGGCCGGCATCCGCTTCAAAGGCCGCCCCGTGTTCAGTGTACAGCACCATCCGGAAGCAGGCCCCGGCCCGCTGGATTCACGTTACCTCTTCGATGATTTCGTGGAAAACATGAAGGCGCACCGGAAACAGGCCAAGGCCAATGTGGAGCATGTTTAGTTGCCATGGAGGTCAGCGCTCAGTGGCCAGTTGCCGGTTGTCGGTTGGCCGGCATGGCGGCGGTGCACCTTCCAAACAGGCATTTCATCAGATGAACGGCCGATCGGCCGATCTTCCGATCCCCACCAACCAATACCACTGATTACATCATGAGCGTCATTGCAAAGATCCAGGCACGTGAGATCCTTGATTCGCGCGGAAACCCCACCATTGAGGTGGACGTGTACACCGATGGAGGCCACATCGGCCGCGCAGCCGTGCCCAGCGGCGCCAGCACCGGTGCGCATGAAGCGGCCGAACTGCGCGATGGCGACAAGAAGCGGTACCTCGGCAAAGGCGTATTGAAGGCCGTGTCCAATGTGAACGGCCCGCTCAACGATGAACTGCTCGGTGCGTTTGTGGGCGACCAGGCCGTGATCGACCGGCAGATGATCGCGCTGGACGGCACGCCGAACAAGGGCAACCTCGGGGCGAATGCCATCCTCGGTGTTTCATTGGCCGTGGCCAAGGTGGCGGCTGCGGAAGCTGGCTTGCCGTTATACCGCTATGTGGGCGGCACCAACGCCTGCACGCTTCCCGTTCCGATGATGAACATCCTGAACGGTGGCGCCCACGCCGACAACAAGGTGGACATCCAGGAATTCATGGTGATGCCCGTAGGCGCGAAAACCTTTGCGGAAGGATTGCGCATGGGCACCGAAGTGTTCCATGCGTTGAAAGGCGTGCTCAAAGCCAAGAAGCTCAGCACCAACGTGGGCGACGAGGGCGGATTTGCCCCCGACCTCAAGAGCAACGAGGACGCATTGAAGCTCGTGATGCAGGCCATCGAGAAAGCCGGATACAAGCCTGGCGATGACGTGATGATCGCGCTCGATGCCGCAAGCACGGAGTTCTACGATGCCAAGAAACAACGCTACGTACTGGAGAGCACGGGTGACAGTCTCACCGGGGATGACATGATCGCGCTATGGAAAGATTGGAGCAAGCGCTATCCCATCCTCAGCATTGAGGACGGCATGGCTGAGGACGATTGGGCGGGCTGGGCCAAGCTCACCAAAGCGCTTGGCAACAAGGTGCAGCTCGTGGGCGATGACCTCTTCGTCACCAACACCAAGCGCTTGGCGGAAGGCATTCAAAAGGGAATTGCGAACAGCATTCTGGTGAAGGTGAACCAGATCGGCACGCTGACGGAAACGCTGGAAGCCGTGGAGATGGCGCACCGTGCAGGCTACACCTCCGTGATGAGCCACCGCAGCGGAGAGACCGAGGACAACACCATCGCGGACCTCGCCGTGGCCGTGAACTGCGGCATGATCAAGACCGGCAGCGCCAGCCGCAGCGACAGGATCGCGAAGTACAATCAGTTGCTGCGCATCGAAGAGCAGCTGGGGCAAAGCGCGCGCTACCCGGGAAGGAGCTTGAAGTACGTGGGTTGAGGCCTACTGGTCGAACTCGATATACCGGTCCAGCAGCACTTGCAGCTCCGCCTTCCCGGCGTGCAGCAGGCGTTCCGCATCCGCGGTGTTGCTGCTGTCACGCAGTTCGATCACACGCTTGCCAGTATCGTCGAACACCAACTCCTGCGTGCTGTCGGCGATGCCGAAGCCGTTGTTGAAGGTCCAGAAGGCGCTATGGGGCGTGGCGTTGCTGAAGAGGTCGCGGCCCCACGGGTATTGCACGTGCGGCAAGCCGAGCTGGGCAAGGAGCGTAACGGGGAAATCCATGTGGCAGCCGTAGGTATTGTCGCGCTTGCCGCGGAATTGATCCGCTAAGGCACCGCCGGTGATCAGGAACGGTATGCGGTGCCGTGCCGCACCGTATTGCGTGAGGTGGTGGGGCAGGTAGTGGCCGTGGTCCGCAACAATGAAGATCAACGTGCTGTCATACCACGGCTGATGTTTGGCGGAATCCAGGAAGGCACCGAGGCAGCGGTCCGTGTAGTGGATGGTGTTGCGGTAAAGCTGCGCGTCGCTGCCGGAGAAGCCTTCGTCCACGGGCGCATCAAACGGCTCGTGGCTGGTGCTGGTCATGATGATGTGGAAGAACGGTGTGCGGGCGGTCTTCGCATCTCGCAGGTGGAAATTGAAGAGCTCCTCATCAAAAGCGCCCCAGCGGGTGCGGCGTTTGATGGGGAAGGCGGTCTCATCGTACACCTTGTCGAAGCCCATGGCCTCCAAGTAGGCGCGTGTGTTCGCGAAGGTGACATCGCCGGCGTAATAGTAGCGCGACGAATAGCCGGCGCTGTCCAGGTTCCGGACCACACTGGGCAGGTGGTCGAACTTGCCGAACTTGCGGATGATGGTGGTGGTGGGCTGTGAGGGAAAGCCGCTGATCAATGCGCACAGGCCCTGCTCCGTGCGGAAGCCGGTGGAGTAGAAGTTGGTGAAGAGCAGGCCGTCCTTGCACAAGCGGGTGAACTGCGGCGCCACGCCACTGTCGCCGCCCAAGGGTTCAATGATGTCCGCCGTCCAGCTTTCCAGCATGATGAGCAGCACGTTGGGGCGTGCGTGCTTCAGGATCCGGGTGGAAGGACCACCGGTGGCCGGATGCGATTCCCGGAAGATCTTCAGCGCCTCTTCCTTCGGCATGTACAGATAGGGGTTGGCCTCGAACTCGGCGGGCTGCACGGCGATCTCCAACGCATTCCACACGCTGTTCAGCGCTGCTAGGTTCAGCACAGGGCGGCTGGAATACCAGCTCCAGCTTTTGTTGATCGGATCATCCTGCGGGCCGCCACGCAATGCAATGATGCAGAGCACGGGCAGGAATACCGCTACGGCAACCCGGCCTCCCTTGCTTCCCTTTTGGAAGCTGCGGGCATGGTCGATCCTGTTCAACAGGAAGATGAAGAAGATGCTTTGCACCGCGGCCACCAGCAGCAGCAATGCCATGCGCTCCGGCGAGGTGGCGCCCGTCACATCGCCGGGATAGCGCAGATACCCCAGCGCCTTGCGGTCCAGCTTCACGCCCCAGGCATCGAACAAGCCGATGTCCACCACGTTCAGCAGTGCGCTGCCAATGATGACCACTACGAGGAAGATGCGGACCGCCCGCCGCAAGCCACGGACTTCAGCGAACAGCAGGGGCAACGTAAGCAAGGCCACTACCAGCAGGATGTAGCCTGTGGTGGCAAGGTCCATGGGCAGGGCGTGTGCATGGCAGGCCAGGATCTCCTTGGCATCAATGCCGCGCAATGCGGAATGGCTGAAGGCCAGGAAGAGATGCCTTTGCACAAGGAAAAGGGCGAACAGGAAAAGCGCCAGCGTGCCGAAGTAGCGGAGGTAGGCCTTCACGGTGGAATGGTTCAGTGGACGATGTGCAAACGGCCCAATGGCAGTTCCGTGCGGTTGGATTGAAATATGGAAAGAAGCACCACTTGGGCACTGATCTTCGAGAGGTCCACTTCTGTGGTGGGGCCGCGAAGTGTGCGCTGAGCAACGGTCCGGCCATTGAGGTCACGGATCAGCAACACGGCATGAGTTGTTGCTGTTCCGGCAGGTGCCGACACGGTGATCCGGTCCGTTGCGGGATCCGGGAAGTAGCGCCAGCCATGGGGAATCTCTTCATCCGCCTTCACTCGAGCAGGCAGCATGCGCCAAGCGATGGCATAATCCCCGGCGGCCAAGCCGGGCATGTCGATGCGTGCGTATTTGTCCGTGTGGCTGCCGAGGAAGGAAATGGGTGCAGGCACAGGTTCCCACGGTTGTGAGGGGTTCAGCCGGTACAGCACCAGCAAGCTGTCCTCGGTGAACGTGGTTCCGCCGGCATCCTGCATCAGGCCTTGGTCGAATGCGGTGGCCATGCCCTGGCGTCCGTCCACGGTGAACCGCAGTTTCATGTCGGTGCCGGGTTGGATGTTTCCTTCCACGCGCCACCACCGGTCAGGTGAGATGAAGAAGGAGGCACCGGTTGATTGATCCGCGGGAACCCAGTATTCCTCCACGCGCAATGCGGTGGGGGCGGTAATGGCGGAGGTGATCACCCAGAGGTCCGCCTGGCCGAGGTTTTTCTGTCCGATGGCCGTGATGGTCACGGTGTCCACCGTGGTGGAAAGTGCCAATCGTTCATCATCGTTCAAGCGGATGGATCCGGGGGCGAATGTTGAAGGAACGGTGACCGTTCCGTATTCGTTGCCGAGGTCCGCGATCGTGCGTTGCATTTCGCCTCCGGCCCCGATGCACGTCACCGAGACCGGTACGTGGTGGAAGAAGGCCGCACCGCCGCGTGTTTTCTGGCGGATGAAAACCTGTGTATCGTACTGGCTTCCATTCTGGGCCACGGTGAAAGAATCCACCATGAAGGCTGCGCCGCCCGGTTGGAAGACCCAGTCGTTGAAGAAATCCGTCAAGTCCGTTCCGGTGGCGGTGCTTAGGCTGTCTCTCAACGCCGCGCTTCCCATGGCCGTGTAGGCATTCTGGCTGAAAACGTGCTTGAACCCGGCGCTGAACAGGCTGTCGCCCAGCACGGACCGGAGCGTCCGCGCAATGTCCGCGCCTTTCTTGTAGGATGTTTCTCCGTAGGTGACATCCTCCGGCACGTCGCTCAGGGCATACCATCCGCCATCCTTCAAATGGGCGGCGGCCACCACCTCGTGGTGGTCCGCGCGCACGAGGTTCAAGTAGGCATCCGTGCCATAAAGGGCTTCCATGTGCAGCTTGGCGCAGAAGTCCGCAAAGCCTTCGTTCAAGTACATCTCCTGCGGCCGGGCGCACGTGATCAGATCGCCGAACCAGTGGTGGGAAAGCTCATGGGCGATCAAGTCCTCGTTGCCCAGCGTTCCGTCCGCGGCAAAATCCGGATAGCAGATGTTGGTGGCATGTTCCATGGCACCGGCACTGGTGAGCACGTACCCCACGCGGTTCCACCGGTAGGGCCCGAACCATTGCTCAAAGGTGTCGAACGCGTCTTTCAGGTGTGCAAACGATGCGCGCATGTGTGCCGTGTCACCAGGCAGGGCTGCCAGCAGGACGGGCACTTCTGCTCCGGAAACACTGGGAAACGTGTCGTTCAACGAGGCGTAATTGCCCGCTGCGACGGAAGCGAGGTAGGACGGTACGGGCTCGGCCAAATGCCAATGGGTGATCCGTTCGCCGCCGCCCAGATCGGTGATTCCCTGAAGTGCTCCATTGGCAAAGACGGAACGGTTTCCATTGGTAAGGACCAGGAAATCGAAGGAGCAACGCTCCACGAAATTGTCGAAGCAGGGAAACCACGCACGCCCGAAGGAATGCGGAATGGCGTCAAAGGCCACGCCCAGGTCATACTGGTAGTTGGAGAGCGTGTAAAAACCACCGAAGCCGCTGGGGTCTGTTTGCGGGTTGCCATGGTAGCTAACGGTAAGTGTCAACGTGTCCGCGGGCCCATGGCTGCTGCCGAGGTCGATGAAAAGCACTTCGCCGGGATGCATGAAGCCCAGGTGAAAGCCGTTCATCACCACGGAATCAACCGGGAGCAGGAGGTCGAGGGGCAATGAGTGGATGCCGGGGACACGCGGCGTGAAGGTGATGGTGGCATCCCCCTGGATGATGCCGTTTGCCGTGTTGGTCAGGTTCAGGTTGATCTGAGTATGCAGAATGTCGATGCTGTCACTGCGCATGGCGCTGCCAACGGGGCTGCCTTGGGCTGAAGCAATTGAGGGAACGGCCATGAACAGGCCGGCCACGGCCAGTGCAGTGAGGCGCGGGGATTTCATGAATGCGAAAGTACCGCACGGGGGGCCTGCGTGTGGCGCGTACAAGTTGACGGCCCGGCCGTCCCCTTATATTTGGGGGAGCAGTTGAAGTTCATCCGCGCACGTTCCCCCATCCCCGATGAAGCCCAGCAACGAACTGTTCGACCTCATCAAGTCGCTCACCAAATCGGAGAAGCGTTTCTTCAAATTGCATTCGGCACTGCAAAGTGGCGAGAAGAACTACCTGCGGATCTTCGACGCGATCGACAGGCAAAAGGAGTACAACGAGGAGGCGATCAAGAACCAGTTTGCGAAGGAAACCTTCATCCGGCACTTCCCCTCGGAAAAGAACCACTTGTACAAGCTGGTGCTGAAGGCATTGAGAGCCTACCACGCTGAATCGAGCATCAGCGGGGTGCTCAAACAGCACATCAACAACATCGAGATCCTGTACGCCAAGGCCTTGTTCACCGAGGCGGACAAAATGCTTCAACGGGCCAAGAAGCTGGCACGGGTGCATGAACGCTTCTACTATTGGTTTGAATTGCTCGGGCTGGAGAAAATGTTGATCGAGGAGGCCTATCAGACCGGTGATTTCACGAGCGACCTGAAGGCCTTGATCGCTGAGGAGGAGAAGGTGATGGAGCGCCTGCAGAACCTGGCCGCCTACAATGTGCTCTATGCCAAGATCAACTATGTGTTCCGCAGCGGCGGCTATGTGCGCACGGACGAAGAGCACCTGATCGTGGAGGAGATCAGCGAACATCCGCTGATCAAGGGGAAGAACACCGCGCTCAGCAACCGGGCAAGCACCATCTGCCACTACACGCAAGGCTTCTGCCACTGGGCCAAGCGGGACTGGGCCACCAGTTACAGCAAGTTTGCCAGGGCCAAGGAGATCCTGGACAAGCACCCGCTTCTGAAGAAAGACCTGCCCAAGCGGTATGTGCGCACGTTGTATTACCTGATCCAGTGCGAGATCGAGCTTGGTGACCATGGCCATGTGCTGGAGCACATCGCCACCCTGAGGAAGTTGCCTTCCGAACCCGGGTTCGGGGACTTGGACATCAAGTTGCTCGTCTTCTGCTACAGCTATTTGAGCGAGTTGAGGTTGTATGACCGTGCGGGCCGTTTCCAGGAGGCGGTGAAGTTGGAGGAACCCATTGTGCAGGGAATGGCGCGTTTGGGCGACAAGCTGCCGAAGGAGTTTGAGCTTGAGTTTTATTTCCTCCTCTCCACCGTCAACTTCGGTGCCGGGAATGTGAACAAAGCGCTGCAATGGTTGAACCGGGTCCTGAACGATCCCGAACCGAACTTGCGGCAGGACATCTTCACCTATGCCAGGCTCTTCAACCTGGTGGTGCATTATGAACTGGGGAATTATGAGCTGCTCGAATACATCGTCAGAAGCACCCAGCGGTTCCTCAATAAGCGGCACCGGGCTTACGGCGTGGAGGCCGCTTTGATCGAGCACATCAAGAAATTGGCACGCACCCGGTCCGGGTCCGTGAAGCATGAACTGTTTACCTCCTTGCGCGCGAAATTGGACGAGCTGATGAAGGACCCCAATGAGGGCACGGTACAGAAGTATTTCGACATCCTCGCATGGGTTAGTGCCAGGCAGGAAGGAATTGCCTATGCGGAGGTGATCGGTAAGGCAGCCGCGCTCCACGCCCGCTCCATGCAGGCTACCCGTGATTGAAGTCAATGGACTGAGGCGGCATCCTCGGAGATCACCTTGAACTCGGTCCGCCGGTTGGCCTGGAATTCCTCTTCGGTGCACTTCACACCGTTCACACAGCCGTTCACCGGCATGGTCTCACCGTACCCTTTTGCCGTGAGCCGGTCAGGGGAAACGCCCTGGCGGATCAGGTAGTCCACGGCGCTCTTCGCCCGGGCATCACTGAGCACCAGGTTGTACATGTCCCCGCCCCGGCTATCGGTGTGCGCACCCAGTTCAAAGGTGAGGCCCGGATTATCCTTGAACACGCGGGCAAGTTTGTCAAGTTCCACGGCGGCATCGGGCCGGATCTCCCACCTGTCGTAGTCGTAGTAGATGTTCGGCACGGCAATGGGCTTGTACATCACCAGGGAATCGAGCTGCAGGTTTGCGTGCAGCGTGGTGCTGAGCCCGAGCCCAATGGTGCTTGCAAAAAAAAAAAAAAAAAAAAAAACATTTTGCCATACCAACACGGAATAGACTGTGTTCGGGTCCAGTTGGCGCCGGAAATGGCCGTTCGCATCAGCGGTGTCCTGCACGTTCATCAATTCGGCCAAATTGTTCAGCATCACCAAAGCGAACGGGACCGGCGATCCGTCTTCGTTGGTGACAGTTCCCTCCAACACGAATTGGGGTTGGTGCACGAAGAGCGTATAGATGCGGTCCGTCCCGGATCGGGAACTGCTTAGGTATCCGGCGGTTCCCGTGCTGTTCATGGAGAAGCCGAAATCATCACGCGCTGAGTTCACGGGGTAGCCCATGTTCTTCGGCTCGCTCCAGAAAGCGCCTTCGCGGTGCGTTTCAAAGATGTCCAGCCCGCCCATGTTGTTGTGGGCGGTACTTGAAAAGTACAAGGCATCACCCACCATGGTGGGGAACATTTCATCCCCGGCAGTATTGATGGTCGGGCCCAGGTTTACGGGAGGCTCCCATCCGGTGCCATGGTCCACGGAAGACCAAATGTCCTTTCCGCCGAAGCCACCGGGCATGTCGCTGGTGAAGTAGAGCGTCCTTCCGTCCTTGCCCAAGGCCGGGGTGCCCATGGAATAGGCATCGCTGTTGTACCCGAATTCACGGATGTTGGCCCATTTCCCATTTTCGTCCAGTGTGGCGCGGAACAACTTCAGGTTGCTTACATTGTTCTTGTCCTTGCGCAGCTTTTTGTTTCCATAGTAGTTGCTCCTTGTGAAATACAGCGTCCGGCCGTCCGGGCTTACCACGGCCGAACCTTCATGGTAGGGCCCATTTACGGGGCTGCCCAAGGATTCTGGTACGGAAGGGCCGCCCTCCGGTGCCATGGAGACCTGGTAGAGGTCCGCGTATGCCGCACCGCTCCACGGGTCCCTCTTTCCTGTTGCATGATCGCTCAGGCCAACGAACAGCAAACCGCCGTTGACGGGGGACGGGGAATAGGCGGAAGCCATGCCGGGGAGGTCCAATGGGGCAATGGCGTACTGCGCACTGTCCGCAAAGAAGGAGCGATATCCTTGGCAGGCGCCGATGAGCTCCGTGATCTCCCCGCGCTCAGGCATGTCCTGCAAGGCGCGCATCAGCACTGGTCCCGCCTTTTCATAGTGCCCGCTGCCCATGAGGAGCTTTCCGTAGTTCAGGGCGTCCATGCCGGACAGCGGGGCGATTTCCTCAGCCGCGGAATAGTGGGCCACGGCCTCGTCAACCTTCTCCTGCTTGAGCTCCGCCAATGCGGTTTGCAACAGCACATTTCTGTCCGGTCGTTGTGCCAGGGTCTTGTCAAAATGATGTTCGGCCTTGGCGTATGCCATGGAAGCCATTGCCTTTTCCCCTTTCCGCACGTGGTAGTTGGCGCAGGAGGCCGCCAAGGTGGCCGCGCACAAGGTCAGCAGGGTGTTGGTTGCGGCGCGCATCAGAAGAATCGCGGGTTTTTGATCATGATGGGCTCGCGGCCGAGGTCTATGCCGAGCATCACTTCATGGGAGCCGCCATTGTAGTGCCGCAGTTGGGAGGTGTTCATGTCATACGCATACCCTGCGCGGAACATGTGGTTGACCTGGAATTCAACCATCCCCACGATGCCATCGCCCGTGCGGTAGCCTGCACCCAGCCAAAAGCGCTGCTTGAAGAGCAGGTTCAGGTTCAGGTCCACCTCCGGCGGGGCCTGCGGCTGGAACTTCACCAATACATTGGGTTTCAGGTCGAAGTTTTCATCCAACTCCAGGACATGCCCCGCATTCACGTAGTAATGCCGGGTGAAATAGTGGTCCGGTGATCCGGCCATTCCCACGGTAAGTTTTCCATCGGCCGCATACAGCGTGGGTATGGACAGGCCCTTGTAGGAGGGTTCATTGTTCCAATAGATCCCGAACCCGAATTTGCCGACCGGGGCGTTGCTGATGTTGTTGCGGTAGAGGGCGTCCTGGGCATCCCAGTAGGTCAGGTCGCCAAGGTTGGCGCTATACAGTGACAGGCCGGCCTTCAGCCCGAAGGCCAAGCGGCCGAATTGCCCGGTACGGATACGGTAGGCATAGTTGGCGGCCATCTCCATGTCGCGGCTCACCCCGATCATGTCATGTTGGAAGGTGAAGCCCACGC
This sequence comes from uncultured Flavobacteriales bacterium, assembly GCA_937873385.1. Classification (GTDB taxonomy): domain Bacteria; phylum Bacteroidota; class Bacteroidia; order Flavobacteriales_F; family PHOS-HE28; genus PHOS-HE28. Next base: position 47,776 of record CALMYC010000189.1, read on the forward strand.
CCATCTTGCCATCCAATAATGGGCCGTCGATGCCGATCAAGTTCGTGCGGGGTGCACCTTCCATGCCCACCCATTGGCTGCGGTGCAGCAAGGAGGCACTGGTGTAGGGGTGGCTTCCCGCATAGGCAGGGTTCAGCAGCAGCCCATTGAACATGTATTGGCTGATCATCAGTTCCTGCTGTGCTTGCGCGGGCAGGAGGCCGATCAGCAATGCGGCAATTGCAAGCAGGTGGGGGATGCCCTTTTTCATGCGCATGTGAAGTTTACCGGCGGAGGTCCACGTAGTGCTGCAGTGTCCGTTCGGCGTTCAGGCGGAGCACCACGAAGTAGGTGCCTTCCGGCAGTTGTTGCCCTTGCTGGTTCTCACCGCGCCACTGGTTCGTGTAATGCAGTTGGTCGTACACCACATTGCCCCACCGGTTGAACACCGTGAGCTGGCTTTCGGGGAAACCTTCGATGCCATGCACCACGAAAGCATCGTTGTTGCCATCCCCATTGGGGGTGAAACCGGATGGCATGCCCAGGTCATCAGGCTGCGTGAGCAGGATGGACAGGAACAAGCTGCAGCCATTTGCATCAGTGATGGTGACGCTCCAGGTGCCCGCGGTGAGGCCGTAGCGGGAAGAGGCGGAGGCCCCATCTTCCCATGCGAACGAGTACGGTGCGCTGCCACCGGATGCATGGAGTTGAATGCTGCCGTCCTGGCCTCCCCAACTGCCGATGTTGTAACCGCCGCTGAAATGCGAGATCACGGTGTCTGCGGTGATCTCCGCGGGCGCATGTACCGTGATCAGTGAATCCCACTGGCAGCCGTTGGCATCGGTGATGGTGATGTGCTCATCACCACCGGCAATGCCGCTCAAGTCTTCACCCGTGGCTCCGTTGGCCCAGGCGAAGCTGTAGGGTGCCGTGCCGGAAAGAACGGTCACATCAATGGACCCGTTTGCCGAAGCATGGCAAAGTGGTGATTGTGTGATCGCGGATGCCTGAACGCCGGGAGTGCCGTCCACGACGGCCGACCCCGTGGCCGTGCATCCGTTGGCATCGACCACATGGAGCGAATAGGCACCTTGAACCACATTGCCCAGGTCTTCAGTGGTTGCGCCATTGCTCCAAACGGTGCCGTATGGCGCGCTGCCTCCGGTAATGGTGGCGTCCACTGCCCCAACGGGTTGCCCGCAGGCGGCGCTTGTGCCCGTGAGCACCGTGGCCAACGGCTCCGGCTCAACAAGGGTGGCACACGGTTGGGCGGTGCAGCCATTGGCGTCCGTTACCGTGAGGCAGTATGTGCCTGCCGCCAAGGA
>CALMYC010000190.1 GCA_937873385.1 uncultured Flavobacteriales bacterium
AGGTCGGTGCTGAAGCCATTCACGAACACATCCTCGTTGGCAAAGACCACCAATGGCGCACCGTCGATGCTGCCGTATTCCTGGAGGGCGATGTCCTCCAGGCATTGGCCGGGCTGGGTGATGATGGTGCGGTCAGCCATTGGTGTTCAGTTTCACGCCGCCACGGATGTCCGCCCAGCTCTTGCCGTCGCGCTCCACCTGGATGCGCACGATGCGCTCCAGCTCGCCGCGACTGATGCGGCCGTTGGTGCGGCGCACCAGGTTGCACCCGGCCAGCGGGTCGTGGCGCAGTTCACCCTGGCAGCTCAACATCAGCAAAGCCACCTCTTGTGTGTAGCTGTCACCGGTGGCGATGCCGCCGTTGCGCAGCACCAGCCGCCCGGTCTCATCCAGCAGGAAGTCGCGTGCAGGATCAGCCATGGTACACCTTGGGGTTTTGAAGTGATTGGCTTTGCGTGGGGGACAACTGCGCAGAGTACCATGGCGTAGCCGCCAACTTGAGCGCGGCACCTCCATCGCCTCCTGCGGTGACCCACGAGGCCATCACCGTCTTCAGTGTGTTGATGTCCTGCTCGATGGCATTGAGCCGGAGCGCCACCAGGTCGGCCACCACCAGGCCGCCCTTGGCCTTGCCGTTGATGTGCCGCAGCGCAATGCGCTCGGCATAGATCAGCCACGTGGCCTCGGCCTTGTTGCCCACCAGGCCCAGCAGCACCTTGCTGTTCGGCTCCGGCACGGTGATGTCATCGCCCAGCCCCAGCAGCACGTCTGCATACTCCAAACCGTTGGCGGTGGCCGTCATGGTGCCGCTGGCCACGTCAGTGGCCACGCACTCGGCCCACACGGTCTGCACCGGCACGCGCGCATTCACCTGGGCGATGATGGCTTCCTTGAGTTCCTGGATCACGTCCATGCCTGGGCCAGTTTGATGTCGCGCTCAAAGCCACCGGGGCCGAAGCTCACGGCCACGCTCTCGGCGAGGTAGCTGCCTGCGCGTTCAGGGTACTGGGCGTCGGTGAGCTGCACCCGGTCGCCGTGCTGGCATACCGGGATGCCGAAGCCCTTGAACCCGCCTTCGTATCCGTCGTACTTGTACTTCTCCATGTCGGCGGTGGCCAGCTTCTTCAGCTCGGCGGCGCTGGTGATGCCGTAGTAGGTGAGCGTGCGTTGCTCGCCGTCCGGGTCGCCCACTTCCACCTCCAGCTTCTCGCCGGTGGCCTTCACGCTCTTGGCCGTCACCTTCAGCTTCACCTCGTCCGCTACGCGGTACTTCAGGTCGCTGCTCTTGATGTTCTTCGCCTGATCGTAGGTGGCGGTGCGGGCATCCGCGTCCAGGAGCTTTCCGCAGAACACGGTGCCGTTCTTCAGGTAGGTCACCAAGCCGAAGTCGTCGGCCAGTTTCTTCAACACATCGGCCACCGTGCATTGCTCGCAGCGCAACGGCCCTATGGTCGCCTCCATGGCCTGCACCTGGAAGCCGTCGCCCACCAGGTCCTTGATCACGTCCGGCACATAAGCGTTCTTGTAAGCCTTGTTGAACGACCGTTGAAGCACCGGCCACAACGCATCCTTCAGCTCTATTTTGACCGGAACGTCGGCTCCGGTGCGCACCACGTGGCCGCTGAACTCCAGCACGGTGAGGTCGCCGTTGTAGCCGAGGTATACCTCCACGGGATCGCCGCGCCGGATAAGCGTCTTTAGCTGCTGCTGTTGCAACGCGCTGATGTTGCGCGGCAGCGTGATGGTGGCGCTCTGGCATACGTTCCGCACGGAGGTCTCAATGTCCACCGCGCTCACCTTGCGGATGGCCACCTGCCCACGGGTGGGCGTGGCGGGGAACAGGATGTATGCGCACATGGCCAGCACCATCATCATTTAGGCTTTTTGGTGCGGTTCCAGAACCAAAGGCCAGCGGCCTTGAACACGCCGCCCACGAACCCGAATAAGGCGGCCGCGGCCCCCGCCCGCCACACGTTCGGGTCGGAGAGCCAAGTGGCCAGGCCACTGGCCATGCTAAGCAGGATGATACCGAGAGGTGAACTGTGGTCTGCGTGCATCACTGTAGGATCAATTCGAGCGCATCGTCGCTTTCGCACGTCATTTGGAAGCCGTGCATGCGGGGCTTGCCCGGGATCTGGTTGAAGGATAGGGAGAGGATGGAAAGCCGGTCGATGGCACGCTGCTGGAACAGGTCGCCTCCCAGGTGGTCTCCGCCCAGGGCAATGCTGTCGGCCAGGCTGGCGAACTCCAGCAGCTTGTCCTGCATGGCCTCCAGCGTGGTCAAGCCCTGCGGCTGCTTCGGCTCGTCCATCAGTATGCCGCTTAGGCGGATCTGCCAGTCTTCCAAGGCATACACCTCCTTCACGCTGGCGCCGCTGGCCACCACCGGGGTGCGGGTGATGGTCTTCCCCCGGCTCATTTCCACCACGGTGCTCAGCGGCAGGCGCAGGTCGCCAGGGTTCACTTGCTCAATACTGCCATCGCGGGCGAAGCGGCGGTAGCTGCCGCCTCGCAGGGTCACCGGGTAAAGGATGGGGGTGCCGAGGTGGCTCACGGCACGCGCCTCGTTGTCCTCTACCACGGTGATGCCTGCGAAGCTCACTTCCGGCTGTTCGCGCTTGGCCTGCCCCATCACGCCGGGGAATGCCACGGGATTGGCGATACCGTAGAGCAGGCTCAGCATACCCGGAAGTCCAAAGCGCGGGTTCTCCATCAGCCCAGGGCGAATTGCGCGTCGCGCAGTTTGTTGGTGATCATGGCCACCACCTGCTCGGCGGTGTCCCTGGCGCTGGCCTGCACATCACGACCAATGCCGAACTGCATGTTCATCGTGATGTTCATCGCGATGTTCTTGTCGCCGCCGCCGCCGCTGCCGGACACCGTTGCACCAGCGCCGCCGGTGGCTGCCGGTGCGCCGGGTGCAGTGCCGCCCAGCAACGAGGCTGCGCCAACGTTGCCCGTTGGCACGACTGTCTTGGCGTTGGTGGTGCCGCCTTTGGCCTTGCCAGCCGCCTCGGCATTGAAATCTGCAATGCCTTCCTCCTGCCCTCGGCTGAATGCCGACCCGACCTTGTTGCCAATGTCCTTGGCGAAACCAACGAGCTTGCTGAAGCCGGGAATATGGGACAGCACATCAAAGACCTTCTTGAACGGTGCCATCAGAATGTCGGCCAGCCTGCCGAATGCGCCAGTGACCTTACCGATAAAGCCTTGCACGCCTTCCCATACGTGGGCAAGCCATGCGCCAATGGCTTGGAACATGCCCACAAGCGCCGCCCAAGTGGCTTGCACGGCAGCCCACCACAGCTGGAAGCCAAGCACCAGCCCGTCGATGATGGGCTGCACGGCGCTGGCCACCCATGCGAAGGTGGCCTTCAGAACCTCCCACACGCCCATCACACCAGCGCGGAAGCTCTCGAAATGATACCAGGCATAGATTACCCCGGCCACCAAGGCTGCGATGGCCATCACCACCACGCCAATGGGATTCGCGGTGAGCGCGGCGTTGAGCAGCCATTGCGCACCGGTCCATAACGAAGTGGCGGCAGTGGCCAGGTTGGTCCATACCGTTTGCAGGCCGAGGGCAACCACCGCTCCTTTCGTGAGCAACGTGTTATAGAAGGTCGTCGTGCTGTTCACCGCCAGCGCAGCGGTGTACACGCCCACCGCTACGGCGATGCCGGTGAGGACATTCTTCACCAGCGGCCCGTGCTGCTGCACCCAGTTGAACGCGCTGCGTATGCCGTCCAAGGCACCCTTGAACAAGTTCACGGCACTGGTGATCTGCGGCAGCAGCGCCACGCCTACATCCTCCAGGAATCCGGCCCACTCCTCGCCTGCGGCCGCAAGTTGCCCCCCGATGGTTTTGGACTGCGCATCCATGAGGTTGAAGAACCTCCCGCCCTCGCCGGTCATATTGGTCAACGCCTGCTGCACCATCTCAGCAGGGATGTTCATCTTGGCGATATTGTTCGATATATCACTGGCCTTCTCCCCGGTCAGCTTGGCCAATTCGTCCAGGATCGGCACGCCTGCCTCCTGAAATTGAAGGAGCTCACCGCCCATCAGCTTGCCCTTCCCCTTCATCTGGGTGAAGGCACGCACGATCTCAGGCAACTTGTCCGACCCCACACCAGCGGCAATGTTGCCCAGGGTGTCCAGCGTGGGTATGATGTCCTTTTGGGCGATGTTCGCGGATGTGAGCTTCGTGGTGTATTCGCGAAGCCCCGCCACATCGAACGGTGTGGCGATGGCGAACTCGCGCAAGTCCTTGGCCATCTTAGTGGCTTCCTGCTGCCCGCCCAGCATCACCTTCATATTGGTATTGAAGCTCTCCGCTCCGGCCACGGCTTGCACGATGCTTCTGGTGAAGCCAACCACGCCGCCCACGGCAAATGCCCCAGCTATTGGGCCGGCCAGGCCACGGAACATGCTGCGCATCCTTCCAGCCGCGCCGCTCACCCTCTTCTCCATGCCGCCGGTGTTCACGCCGTCCAGCTCGCGTTGCGTGGCGGCGATCTCCTTCTTCAGCGCCATGATCTCCGTCACGCTCCGGCTGGTGCGCACCTTGGTGCCCAGGTCCTGGAGCTTCTGTTCCAGCTCCCGGCTCTTGCCCAGCGGCCCCATGATGTCCTGCACCATGCCGCGCATGGCGGTGTCCATCGCGGCCTCCGTGTTGTTGGCCGCGCCGGTAACGCTGCCCAGGCTTTGGCGCACCCCGGCCGTGGCGTCGGCCATGGCCTTGTCAATGGTGCCAGCAGACCCGGCCAACCCGCTCAGGTGCTGCTGCACCCTGGTGAGGTCGCCGAAGATGCCCTGAAGCACCTGGATGTCTATGCTGATCGTCTCTGCCACCTTACTGCTCGATCAGGCCGAGGGTTCGGCCAAGCGTTACATTCCTATGGTGGAGCAGCCAAGCGGCCTCCACCCATCGATCAATGAACTCGGCGTTGGTGAGCGTGTCCGGGTCCAGCCCGAACGCATGGCGCACCATCGCCCGACCCTTCCGTAGCTGGTCCGCCTCGGGAGCCGGGTCGATGCTCCGTCGGCTTACAATTCCCCCACCTCGGCCTCGAGCTGGCGGAAGAGCTTGCCCACCGCACCCATGGCGGCCACGTGTACCTCGGCATCCTCATCCATGCCTTTGTCGGCGCACAGCTTGCAGCTGTTGTACACCAGCTCGGCACTGGCGATGGGGTCGCCCGCGCCTACTGATGCAGCGGCGCTGAGGATGCTCAGGTCGGGCTTCTTGAAGAGGCCAACGTATTCCTTGCCGTCCACCTTCACGGCAATGCGGTGTACGCTGCCGTGGGTGCGCTTCAGGGTGGCCACGTCAGCGTCCGTAACGCCTTCGGGCAGGGTGGTGGTTTTCTTAGTCATCTTGGGGCTTGCGCGTGCTTACTGCACGTTGTAATCAATATGGGTGCAGAAGCAGGGCATCTCCAGCCACACGGCCTTGTCGCCTTGGCTTACCTCTCGCCCCTGGCCGCTGAACTGGAAGTTGCGGATCACGTCCTTCACCGTCTTCCCGTTGCGCACCGTGAGCACGCTCACGTCGGCGGGCGGGATGTCGTGGATGCGGCTGTTGGCGGGCAGGCTGGCCATGATGCCGTCCACCTCTTCCTTCAGCAGCGTCATGCTGCACTCTGCCTTGTAGTTGCCGTCGCCGGTGCCGATGGGGTATTGGCCTCCGCCCATCACGGCCTCGCGCTCAATGCTGTCCTTGTAGCTGAGCTTGCTGATGCCCACCAGGGTGCGCCCGTACAGGACGGCCTTGATCTGGTTCCAGCCCGTGACGGTGCCGAAGTTGTTGATGACGGTAGTGGGAACGCTTGCGGGCATGGCTTAGGCTTGTGCGGGGTTGGTGAATCCGATCTCGGCCTCAATGGCCTTGGCGATGCCTTGCGGCGTGATGCTCAGCTTGGTGATCACCTTGCCGGTGGCGATCACGTCCTGGTCGGGGTCCAGGCTGAAGCGGAAGTCGGCGATTTCGCCTTCCACGAGCAGGCTGTCCAGCTGGCGCTTGGCGGCGGCATCCCAATCGGCGATGGTGGCGGGGTCCACCTTGCCGCTGGTCGGGTCGATCTTCACCCGGCTGTTCATGCGCGGGATCAGGGCGCGGCGCACCATGCGCGCGCTCTCATTCCAGATGCGGTTGATGTGGATGGTGTTGTAGTCGTCCGTCACCAGGGTGCAGGTGGCATCGGCGTTGTGGTATACCCCGGCATAGCCCTCATACTTGCCCACGAAGCCGTAGGCGTTGGCGGTGAGGTTGTCGCGCTGCGCCTGGGTGAGGCTGTCGAAGCTCACGGAGGCGCTGGTGCCGAAGTTCACCCAGCGGTTCTGCCGGGTGTCGGTGAGGCTGTAGTCCGCCTGGCCACGGGCCTTGGCGGGGTATCGCTCCAGCTTCACGGAGCCGATGCTCTCGCTGAGCATGCGCACGCCGATGCTGCCGAGGACGGTGCCCACGGCGGCGGAACGGGTGAAGCCTGCGGGATAGCTGGCGAAGTAGCCGCTGTCGTTGGCGATGGTGACATGCACCTGGGGCGCATCCAGCGCCTTCAGGTCCACCAGGGTGGAACTTGCGGCGTAGCCTTCGATCACCACGCAGTCCACGTATACGAAGGCCGCAGCCTTGGCCTCGGCCCAGGCTTGCGCCAGGGCGATGTCAGCAGCCACCGTGCCGCCGAAGCCGCCGGTAACGGTGGGCGTGGCGCTGGGGTCGAAACCGTACACCAGGCCCATGAAGCGGATGCCGTTGGCGCTTGCCGCCATGAGCTGGTCGGCTGCATCGCCTGCGGCGAAGGGCGTGGTGCCCGTCCCGCCGTTCCACACGTAGAGGGTGCCGTCCGGGTTCACCCGGAAGAACTCGCTGATGTGGTACCAGGCTGCGCAGGCGTTGGTGGCGCTGGCGTTGGCATCGCTGGCCGCGTTCAGGCCCAGGGCCGTGGCGTCATCCAAACTCTTCAGCTTGTACACCGTGTCCGCCACGAAGGTGGTGGACACCTCGTATCCCTTCTGGATGATCAGTCCGGCCACGTCGCGGTCGCTCGGCGCTTGTTGCCCAAGCCCGCCGTTCACTTTGATGATGGATGGTCCCCTAAAGCTCATTCAAATGCTGGTTCAATGGCGTTTTACTTGCCTTTCTTCTTGGCCTTGGGCTTGGCGGCTTCCTCTTCGGGAGCGACCTCTTCCGGCTCTTCGGGAGCGACCTCTTCCGGCTCTTCCGGAGCGACCTCTTCCGGCTCTGTAGGCACGTCCTCCGTCACCTCCTTCACCTCCTCTTCCTTCACTCCGGCACGCTGCACCAGCACCGGTGCGGGCAGATTGCTACGCCGGGCGTGGTCAATAGCCAGGTTCTTCACCTCGGGAAGGAAGGCGTTGCCGTCTTCGGTCACGTACACCTCGTCGGTGCTTGGGTGGTTGGCGAATGCGGCCTTGGCGGCCTCTTGGATCTTGCTCATTTCAAACGGGTTTGAAGGTTGACAGCAACAGCCGCAGCGCGACATAGCCAGCTATTGCAGCCAGCATCCACCACGCCCAGGCAGGCGTTCGGTACTTTACCACCACCTCCTTGGTGGTGGTCACCGTGTCCTTGTTCGTGCGCGTAAAGCGGTCCCACAGCCGTGCCTGTATGCTGGCCGTATCGCACACGCAGTCCGCTTGCACTGCGCCCTTGCTCACGCTCACCGTAGTGGTGGCGCGGCCCTTGCGTTTGGTCCGGGCAGGCACGTCGGGCACGGGCACCGGCAACGGAAGCCGCAGATGCACGCTGTCCTTCGGCACAGGCAGCAGCGTATCCCTGGGCACCAGCTTGGTCACCGTTTCGGTGGTCTGCCTGGTATCGGTGGTTACGTTGCGTTGCGTTCGGCAGGCGCAGAGCGCCAGTAGTGCGAGCAGTAGGAAATGGGGCTTCATCGTGGATATAGTTGGTGATGGCGTACACCTTGCTCAGCTGGCGGCGGCGGGCGTACACGCCATCGCCTTCCCGGCTGCCCGGTGCGCTGGTGTTGCCTTCCACCGTGGTGATGTACCGGCCATCGCAGCCGGTAACGAAGCCCGTGTGGCCCACGCGGCCCAGCGAGCTGTACCAAAGCGTGAAGACATCGCCGGGCATGGGAGTGCGGATCGCCTTACGGGGCGACCAGATCCTGGCGGAAACCCCGGAAAACGCCGGACTCCAACCCGTTGCCGGGTTGCGCACCCCACAACCCGACAGATGATAGCTCACGAAGGCCGCGCACCAGGACAGTCCTTTGTGCAGGCCCACGCTGGCGAGGTAGCGCTCCACCTCCGGCCCATCGTTGCGGCCGGAGGCTTCGCGTACATCCACGTCAGCAAGTGCGCTTTCCACCACGCAGGCCCGTTGCGGGCTGAGCGTGGCG
>CALMYC010000191.1 GCA_937873385.1 uncultured Flavobacteriales bacterium
AATGTGCGCATCAAGCCGTCCAATTCCGGGTCACCCACCAACATGATCGGCGGCACCGCTCCCGCGACCCCCGTTGCCGATGCCATGGGCGTCAGCGCCTATCTCGCCGCCAATTGTTCCGATTACAGCACCTTCAAGGAAGTGGGCAGCACCACCAGCAACCTCTCACCGGGATCTGCACCCAGCGGCTACTTGGACATCAAGTGCCTGCCCCCGGGGGCAACGCTGTACCTTCGGATCTACGCACTCAAGGATGCCGCGACAGGGATCAAGTTCAAGCGCTTCGGACAGATGCGATTGGAGTGGATGATCAGTGCGGCAATCGGTATCCCGCCTGGCAATTGCGACCCGTGCAATGCGCCGCCGGTCACCGTGAGCACCAATGCATGGGGCAGCGCTTGCGTGGCCCCGGTCACGGGCACCACGTACATGTCCTGCCAAGCACCGGGCATGCCCGCCCCGGAATGTGGCGGTTTCGGCACCAGTACGGGCAGCGTTTGGTACCGGTTCATAGCGCCGGTGAGCGGCATGGTGGTGATCGATGCCGCCGCGGGCAGCGTGCCCGCCACGCAGCCGGCCATTGCCCTCTACACCACCAACGACACGGCAGGCACAGCGGGCAATGGCTGCAACCAGCGGATGAACGTGGTGAGCTGCGATGACCGGCAAGGCCCCGGCCCCAATGCGCGCATTGTTCAAAGCGGTCTCCGGCCCGGCCAGGTCTACTATGTGCGGGTTTGGGCCCGGAACGGCGGCCCGGATGGGAATTTCACCTTGTGCATCTCAAGCCCGCCGCCGCCTGCGGGCAGCTGCTGGTACATGATCGACCTTTACGCTGCGGCAACTTCAGGCACCTTGGCCATGCAGGCCACCGTGCCGCCCGGCCCCATGGTCACCTACACCACCACAGGAGGTGACCCCTCGGAGACTTTCCTGGTGGCGGTGCCGGCGGGAGGCACGGCCGACTTCCACCTGGTATCGGCAGGTGGCGGGATCGGGACCACGGGCTACATCTTCTGGGGCTTGTGGCAACTGGACGGCTCAGATACGCTCTGGTACAGCGACGGCGGCTATGCCGTGGCCGGGCCTACCGCCGGGCCCAATGATAACTTCCACCTCACCAACGCCTGCATGCGCCGGCCCCGGCCACAAACGGACTGCTTCGGCATGCGGACCATTTGCCTGGATGCCGCCGGAGCCACGCACCAAGTGACGGGATACATGGACACCCGAAGCTGGCCGATCAGGTCGTACAGCTCCTCGAAGGATGATTACAAAGGGTACACCTATCACCCCAACACGGGCGGCCTGTACGACCTTGCCGGTGGCAACCTGGGCTGCCTGGACAAGGAATCCACGGGCATCCAGTGGATGGTGTTCCACCCCAGTGCGGACGGCACGGTGGCCTTTGTCCTGGAAGGGTTCAAGGTGTTCCCTTCGCCCACGGTGAAGGCGGACCTGGATTTCGCCGTGTGGGACCTGGGCGTACTGAATTATCAGGGCACGGTGCCGGACAGCTTGAACGGGGACCGGCTGTGCCCGCCCAAAAGCGCACCGGTACGTTGCAGCAGCGGGCGCGCACGGCTTACCACGGGAATGGCCCCGGGCATGAGCGGCACCATGGAAGGCCATGGGGGTTGGGGCTGGGTGCAGCCCTTGCCCGTGCAGAACGGCCACGGTTATTTGATCGCCATGACCACGCCACTGGACACAGGGCGCATCAATTACAGCCTGAACTGGACCCTGTTCAAGAACACGCTTGGCGTCAGCGACCCCAGCATCATCAGCTGCGAGCCGCTGTTGTTGCCGGTGGAACTGCTCTTCCTGGCCGGGCTGCCCAACGGCAATCAGGTGGACCTCACCTGGGCCACGGCCACTGAAAAGAACAGCAGCCGCTTCATTGTGGAGCGGAGCACGGACAACTTGGATTTCACCCCGATCGGCACCGTGGCTGCCGCAGGCAACAGCCAGTTCAGGATTGATTATGCCTTTGCCGACACGAGGCCGATGGGTGGTGTGAACTACTATCGATTGAAGCTGGTGGACCGTGACGGCAGCACGGACATCAGCAACACCATCGCGGTGATGTTCACCGGTGACGGCACTGGGGTGGTGGCATGGCCCAACCCGGCGCAGGACCTGCTCAACCTGTCATTTGGCCGTTGGGAGGACGGTGTGTTGGTGGTGCGCGTGTTGGATGCCACGGGCAGATCGGTACTGGAGCACCGCCCCAATGCGGCCTCCGGCGAAGGCGTGATCAGCCTGAACACGGGAACACTGGCACCCGGCGCATACGTGGTCCATGTTTCAAGCACTGCAGGAACCCTGATCGGCAGTGCACGTTTCGTGAAGGAATAATATGCACGTGACCGCGTCGCTCTAACGCAGGGTCACTGCAGGAAGATTGTGCGCCCAAGTGTGATTCGGGACCCTGCGGCATCGCATGGACCGCAGGGTCCGCCCGGTGCCGCAGGTCCATGCTGGCTTGACCCTGTGGAAGCATTATCGCTACCGCAGGGTCACCGCAGGAAGATCGTGCGCCCAAGTGTGATACGGTACCCTGCGCCATCGCATGGACCGCAGGGTCCGCCCGGTGCCGCAGGTGCATGCTGGCGTGACCCTGCGCGAGCATAATCGCTACCGCAGGGTCACCGCAGGAAGATCGTGCGCCCAAGTGTGATACGGGGCCCTGCGGCATCGCATGGACCGCAGGGTCCGCCCGGTGCCGCAGGTCCATGCTGGCGTGACCCTGCGCGAGCATAATCGCCACCGCAGGAAGATCGTACGCCCAAGTGTGATTCGGGACCCTGCGCCATCACATGGTCCGCAGGGTCCGCCCGGTGTCGCACGTCCATGCTGGCGTGACCCTGCGCGAGCATAATCGCTGCCGCAGGGTCACTGCAGGAAGATTGTGCGCCCAAGTGTGATTCGGGACCCTGCGGCATCGCATGGACCGTAGGGTCCGCCCGGTGCCGCAGGTCCATGCTGGCTTGACCCTGCGCGAGCATAATCGCTGCCGCAGGGTCACTGCAGGAAGATCGTGCGCCCAAGTGTGATACGGGACCCTGCGGCATCGCATGGACCGCAGGGTCCGCCCGGTGCCGCAGGTCCATGCTGGCGTGACCCTGCGCGAGCATAATCGCCACCGCAGGAAGATCGTGCGCCCCAGTGTGATACGGGACCCTGCGCCATCGCATGGACCGCAGGGTCCGCCCCGTGCCGCAGGTCCATGCTGGCGTGACCCTGCGCGAGCATAATCGCTGCCGCAGGAAGATCGTGCGCCCAAGTGTGATACG
>CALMYC010000192.1 GCA_937873385.1 uncultured Flavobacteriales bacterium
GATAAATGGAGTTCGACCCCGAAGGGTGTCGCACAAAATCCCACGCCTGACCGGTCATTAAGACGCGATAGCCCTGCCGGTCCATGCTTCCCGCGCCGAGGCAGCCGCTATCTTCGCCACCCCATTCCATGAAACACACTGCATTGCACTTTTTCCTGGTTGCCGGAATTTCGGCCTTCTTGCTTCCAGCTTGTAACCAGGACCTGGATGTAACAGCACCCTACAAGGAAAATACGGTCATCTACGCGTTGTTGAACCGGGACAGCACCACGCAATATGTGCGGATCAACAAGGCCTTTCTTGGGCCGGGCAACGCTTTTGTCTATGCTCAAGTGCCCGATTCCACCGAATACCAGGACGGCCAACTGCAGGCGGAGGTGCAGGAAGTGAAAAATGGGGTGGTGGTGCATGCTTATGCACTTCGGGATACCCTGGTGCCGCACGACCCCGGTGTTTTCGCAGGGCCCATGCACAAGGTGTATTGTTTCAATGCCGTGCTGGATTCCACGTCCACATACCGCATTGCCGCCACGGCGAAAGGCAACCAGGTTTCCGCCGTAACGGCCGTGGTGGGCGCAGTGAGGCCACTTTCCTCCACCATTGCCCAACCCCTGCGCTTGGTGCAATTGGGCGGCGGCTTCATGGACCAGACCGTCCGATGGCTCAGCTCCGAGAACGGCAAGCGTTATGAATTGTCCTACCGGTTCAATTGGGATGAAGTGAGCGGAACGGACACGGTGAGCAAAAGCTTCACCCAGTCCATTAGCACCACCTTTTCAAACGGCCTGGCCGGGGGGGAGTCCATGGAGGCCAGAATGGGAGGGGAAAGCTTCTTTCAAACCGTGGCCCTGCGTGTGGGCAATGCCCCGAACGTTACACAGCGCATCTTCCGCGGGGTGGACCTGCTGTGGGCCGTGGCGGCATCGGACCTCAACCTGTACATGCAAGTGGCCAGTCCGATCTCCGGCCTGGTGGAGGACCGGCCGGTGTACACCAACGTGAACAACGGATATGGCCTGTTCAGCTCGCGCAGGTTCAAGGTGCTCCACAAATCCTTGGATGCGAATTCAGTTCCGGAGCTGGTGCAGGGGCAATACACGGCCGGCCTGCTCTTCTGCGTACCGGGCAGCAGCTTCCCCTTCGGGTGCAACTGACGATCCTGTCCTTTTGACAGGGGCGCTTCCCTGCGAATTGTGCCATGCTCTGCCATCGCAGCGCTTCACGGGCCAGTGGCACGATCGTTGAAGAGCGCGCCCCGAAACAGATCACCCAACAGGAGTGGCCAACAAGGCGGCTCCTGAAACAAAACAAGAATGAGCAAGATCATTGGCATTGACTTGGGCACCACCAATAGCTGCGTGGCCGTGATGGAGGGCAGCGAACCCGTGGTGATCGCAAACAGCGAGGGCAAGCGCACAACCCCCAGCATCGTGGCCTTTGTGGACAACGGGGAGCGCAAGGTGGGTGATCCCGCCAAGCGCCAGTCCATCACCAACCCCAAGAACACGGTGTATTCCATCAAGCGCTTCATGGGCAACACC
>CALMYC010000193.1 GCA_937873385.1 uncultured Flavobacteriales bacterium
TCTTCAAGTAAGCGCGGAACCAGGTCAATACCTTCATCCTGAAATGGGCCCTTCTCCCCTCGCCAGCCCGTTCCACATGCAGGGCAGGAGCGTTGGCGGGGCGGCGTTCAACGCGGAAATTTAACGGCTTTTCCTCCGGTTCCGCCGCTACAGCCGTATTCATCCCCCCTTTGCCCATGTGCCGGTCTTGCACCCGGATGATCGCCTTGGTGCAAAAGCCAAGGTACCGGCGCGCCCCCTTGCGGCGGCCCGGGAAGTGATGACCGGTGTTTAGAGGGATGAATGGCGTGCGCAACGGCCAGGGCACGCGGGCCCGGGGTGCTGCCTCAACCTATTTCTGGAGCACCGCCAGCGTGAAGCTGTACTTGTGCCGCTCGTCCGCCTTGTGCTTCTCGCTCCACACTTCCTTCCACCCTTTGCCCACCTCAGGGAAGAACACGTCGCCGTCCGGCTTGCCGTGCACGGTGGTGCGGTAGAACCGGTCCACGATGCCGGCATCAAACGCTTCCTTATAGAGCTGCCCGCCCCCGATCAGGAACACTTCCTTCACATCGGCCTCGCGGGCGATGTCCAGTGCTTCCCGGAGGGAGTGGCAAACCGTTGCGCCCGGGGCTTTGTAGCGCTTGTCATGCGTCACCACGATGTTCACGCGGTCACGCAGTGGCCGGAACCGGTCGGGGATGCTTTCGTAGTTCTTGCGGCCGCTGATGATGTAATGGTTCAGCGTGGTGCGCTGGAAGAACTTCATGTCGTCGGGCAGGTTCCAGGGGAGCTGGCCGTCCTTGCCGATCACGCCGTTCTCGGCCACGGCGGCAATTGCACTGATGATCATACCGATACTGCTGCTTTGATGTGTGGGTGCGGATCGTAGTTGAGCAGTTCGAAGTGCTCATAACGGAACGCAAAGATGTCCTTTACGGACGGATCGATCGCCATGACGGGCAGCGCGCGCGGTTCGCGGGTGAGCTGCAGCTCCGCCTGCTCCAGGTGGTTCAGGTAGAGGTGAACGTCACCGAAGGTGTGGACGAACTCCCCGGGTTGCAGCCCGCAAACCTGCGCCACCATCAGGGTGAGCAACGCATAGCTGGCGATGTTGAAGGGCACGCCCAGGAAGGTGTCCGCGCTGCGTTGGTAGAGTTGGCAAGAGAGCTTGCCGTCCGCCACGAAGAACTGGAACAGGCAGTGGCAGGGGGGCAGGGCCATGCGGTCCACATCCGCGGGGTTCCATGCGGTCACGATCAGGCGGCGGCTGTTCGGGTTGGTCTTGATCATCTCCACCAGCTTGGTGATCTGGTCGATGTGGCCTCCGTCCGGTGTGGGCCAGTTGCGCCATTGGTAGCCGTACACCGGGCCGAGGTTTCCGTTGGCATCAGCCCATTCATCCCAGATCTTCACGCCGTTGTCCTGCAGGTATTTGATGTTCGTATCGCCTTGCAGGAACCAGAGCAGCTCATGGATGATGCTCTTCACGTGCAGCTTTTTGGTGGTGAGCAGCGGGAAGCCTTCAGCGAGATCGAAGCGCATCTGGTGCCCGAAGCAGCTCAGTGTGCCCGTGCCGGTGCGGTCGCCCTTGCGCACCCCGTTCTTCAGGATATGGCGGAGCAGATGGTGGTATTGTTTCATGGTCGGATGCAAAATTACTGCGGAGCGGCGGAGGAGGTTTGTTTTTGGCCGCAGAGCCGCTGAGGCACGGAGTAGAAGCCTTGGGGGAAGGCTCGGCCGCTGAAGGAGAAAAGGGGAGGAGGCATGGAGTGTTCAGGCGCCGTCGACGAATTGGTTCACGACCCGCTTGACGCCTTTCACCAATGTCTCTGCATTGAAGTTGATCAACAGTCCCAAATGACGATCCGTGAGTTTGGGATAGCTGAGCAGTTGTGCGGTATGGACAGTGTGCCACGCCTCGGCAGCTTTGATCTCCAGGATGATCCGATCATCCACCCCTAGGTCGATGCGGAAACCCAGGTCCAGCTGCACACCCTTGTAATTCACCCTCACCTTGTGTTGTCGCAGTACCGGATTACCAAGCGCACTTGGCTCCTGCGCTTGGCAGTGCTCATGGATGCTTTCCAGCAAGCCCGGACCGAGTTCCCGATGCACCTCGATGGCGGCACCTGATCTCCCTTCCCAGCGTCTAAGCACCTCAGCGGCCCCCTTCACATTCTCCCCAAATAAACACCTATCAAAGCTTTGTCTTCTCCACGCCTCAGTGGCTACTTTCCCCTTCCCCGGCCATCCTCTTCGTCAACCTGGGCACCGATCCGATCAAGCGGTCCTTCATGCGCTGATAGAACGGTTTGGTGTCGATTCCGTGAGCGATGATGGAAGCGATCATGGCGGCGTACATCAATTGCAGGATGGCGCTGTGGCGGTCGGTCATTTCCAGAATGATGATGGCACTGGTGAAAGGGGAACGCGTGATGCCGGTGAGGAACGCGCACATGCCGCCGAGCACCAGGATGTTCAGCTGCCCGCGGTCCACGCCGAACCAATGGCCGAAGAGGCCGCCGATGGCGGCGCCGGAACTGAGGGCGGGGCCGAAGAGCATGCCACCGGCACCACTGCCGGTGGAGACAATGGAGCCGATCAAGCGTCCGGCCACATCTTGCACGGTGGGTACCGGCGTGGCGCCAAAGAGGTATTGGTCCATCAGTGATTCGCCGCTGCCCAAGGCCATGGGCCCGAAGGCATGCACGGTCCATGCAAAGGCAAAAGCGCAGAGCAGCACGAAAAATGCCTGGGGGACTTTCCCGCGGAATGCGAGTCGAATTTTATCCAGCAACAGCACGGCCTTGCCGCTGAGCACCCCTGCCGCCCCGGCCACCACGCTGATGGCCAGCAGCGTGTACATGAACGAAGGCCCCACGCGCTCAAGTTTGGGATAGCCCAGTAGCAGGTACGGCCCTAGCAGCCACTGCGCCGTCATGCCGCTGATGATCACCGAGCTCAGCACCGCCGTGCGGAATTTGCCGATGTGGCTGCGGGTCAGCTCTTCCATGGCGAAGACGATGCCGCCCAACGGGGTGTTGAAGGCTGCGCTGAGGCCCGCGGCACCGCCGGTCACCATCATGATCCTGCGGCTCACCTTGGGCCAGAACGGCGGGAGCAGTTTGTGCACCACGCGGTACACGCTGCCGGCGATCTGCAGGATGGGGCCTTCGCGGCCAATCGCCGCGCCACCAGCGGCAAGGGACATGGTGGTGGCGATGCGCACCAGGATGATGCGCACGTTCAGGAAGCGCCAACTGCCGTCGTTTTTTTCTTCGTCATCGGCCACTTCTGAGGCAGCGATCAATTGCGGCACGCCGCTCCCGCCCGCCATTGGCGACCAACGCCTCACCAGCCACCAACTGAACAGGAAGGTGATGGGCGCCGTGATGAAGATCCAGGAAGGATGTGCGGTGATCAGTTCCCGGTTGCGTTCCCCGGTCCACACAAAGAGCTTGGTGAACCCCACTGCCACCAATGCCGTGGCCACGGCGGCCACCTGGTAGGGCAGGGCCAGCATCCACAGGTCCTTGATGTGGCCGCCCACCGAGGTGGCGCGCAGGCGGAACGGGCGGATGCGGAGCGCCGCGCGGATCCTGCGCCAAAGGCCCGTTGGTTTGCTATGCGGTTGCGCTCCCACGCCGCAAGGATAGCGTGGTGAGGGAACTTGTCGCTGGACCCGGCACCGTGATCTTCAAACAACTTGCACTTGATGGCATGGATCAGCCATGCGCAGCCCCGCTCCTTTGATCCATCGCCTGGTCAGCGCGCAACGCCCAGTTTTCCAGGCTGGCGATAAATACTCCGGCAGGGATATAGCGATTCTCAGTTTCCCGCTTAGTTATGTACCTCGTTCCTTCAAAATCCCACCTCAATGAGACATCATTTACCCCTTGTTGTCACGTTCATTGGCATCGGACTGTATCCCGCTGCAAGTGTTGCACAATCTCCCGCAGTATATTGGCGTTCCATAGCCTGGTTGGATAAAAAGCCGACTTATGGCATGCTGAACACCTTAACGGGAATCGTTCACGACCCCAACAACCCGGAGAATATCACCGATGTGCAGTATGCCCAGGCACCTTGCACCGGTGGTCCCACCGGTCAAGCGGAGAGTTCGGAGGATTGGTGGTATGGCCACACCAACATTTACGATGGTAGCCACAATTTGATCGGCTATGCCGCCGTTGGGTACAGCAAAATACCCAACTGGACCGGAGATTTTGGATGCAAACAGATTTTTATGGAGGGGATTTCCCCTTCTGATCTGGATACATGGTCCCGTCGGCGAGGTGCCTCTTTTGCCATGGTGAGCATGTTTGATCCGACTGGACACATGATCTGGTGTGGATCTCCGTTCGTTCCCGGAGTGTTTTACGGTGTGGCCCAGGCTGGTGATGGTGGCAATATTGTATGCATCGGCGAAGCAACCGTAAACCGCACCGACCCATCGCCCGCTGTTTCCATGCCGGTCCATTACAACCCTTTGGACGGAAACCCAGGAGCCGATATTTCACAGGCATGCGAAACGGGCGAGTTCAAGACCAAGGCATGCATTGCCGCTTTTGGCTTGGACGGCAACCCGCAGTGGATCAACTTGTATGGTGCCTTAGGCACGATCGGGGAGCAATGGTCCAACTTTTCCCGGGGAGAAAGCATCAAGCCCATATCCATTGATGGGCAATCCGCTCTGATCGCGGTAGGTTATGGATGGGCTACGGCATCCACGACAACGGGCAGCGGGATGGTGCTCAGGCTGAAGCCCAATGGGGAATTGCTGGATGCCCCGGCGTTCTTCAACGAGGCCACTCCAGGCATGGAGGGGTTACAGTCCGGGGAAGGACTTTCCATACTCAGCGTGGACGTGGCCGCGGATGCGAACAACGTGCAACACGCCGTGATAACCGGGGCACATTGGCCAACCCCGGACCCGCAAAATGGCGTGGATGGCTACGATTCGGAGAGTTTTCTGCTCTACCTGAGCCCAGTGGATGCCACACCTTACGCCGTGGACCATTTGTTGAACACCAAGTCAGGTTCGTACTTCCCGGTGCATCACGAACAGGACAAGCCGCAGTACAGCACCAGCGCCAAGTTTTGCCGGGAAGGTGCTGTTCTCAACGTCCTGTGGCCCGTGATCAGCAACATGACCGGCCAGCCGTGGGCGGGCGCGAAGTCCGGCACGTTGAAGATCCACAAACTATCCTTGGACGGAACACTGGCTTGGACCACGCCTGCCGACTTGGGCGAAGTGCGCGCCTTCGATCTTCAGGCGGACGTATGCCCGCTTCGCGACGGTACGAGTTTTGCCGTAATCAGCTCCCGCTATGCACCTCCGTTCAGTGAGGGCAACTTGATGAACTTTGGGAACCTTTCAACGACGCAACAAGCGTGTTTGACCGGCAATTTCAGCTATGATAGGGATCCCGGCCAGGGTGTCCAGATTTTTGGATGGAACGGGGCGGTGGATTTTGGCTACTGGAACACCGATGCCGTGGTAAGCAAAGTCCGGTTGGCGGATCATGCACTTCTTTGGCAATCCCAGTTTGATGCCGATGATGCCCCCGCGGAATGCTTTCCCGGCGACCTGAAGAACCAGGAATGCCTGTACCGCATCACCGAGGCGGATGACGGAGGCTTGGTGGTGAGCGGGAACACCAGCCACAACCAGGATGACTTCTACCTTGCCAAGCTCTGGCCCGATTGCCAGTACAGCATGGATTACACCGCCATCGATGCCTTGCTCGATGCCAACAACGAGTTCCATGTAACCGCGAACACCACGTGGAGCACGGACATGAACGTGCACGGCAAGGTGATCGTGGAACCGGGTGCCCAGCTCACCATCAACAATGGCGCTGTGATCCGCTTTGCGGACAGCCAAAAGAGGGCCGATGCCACACGCATTGTGGTGGTCCCCGGGGGAAACTTGAAAATTGACGGCAACGCATGGCTCACCTCGATGAATGCCACTTGCCCGGGTTCCTTCTGGGATGGCATCTTGGTGCAGGGTGATCCACACGCGGCACAAGCGCCCATCCAGAACCTCCCGCAAGGCATGGTGACCGCCTATTCCGGAACCATTGCGAATGCCCGCATTGGCATTCTTACGGCCAATGAGTTCCTGGCTTCAGGCAGCATGGCGCAATACGAGGAGATCGGTACCTCAGGCGGCGTGGTGCAGCTGAAGGGCCTCCATTTCGAGGACAACATCCGGGACGTGCTCTTCAGCCCGTATGAGAACCACCTCCCGAATGATGCCACCCACATCCTCTCCAACATCAGCAGCTTTACCTCCTGCACCTTCACCACGGCGCATACGCTGGCCGATGCGGGCATTACCCCGGCAAACCATGTCACGCTCTACGGCGTACGGGGCATTGCCTTTACCGGCTGCACTTCCGGCAACACGGTTTCCACGGACCTGTATGAGCACATATCAGACCTCGGCACCGGGATCTATGCCCTCAACTCCAGCTTCACCGTGCAACCCGGTTGCAGCAGCATACCGCCCTTGGGCGGGACTTGCCCCAACAACGACGTGATCCACTCGCAGTTCAGCGACCTCGACCAAGGCATCATTGCCAGCAGCTTTGAGCCGGGCAAGACCTTCAGCGTGGACCAAACCCAGTTCATCCGTTGC
>CALMYC010000194.1 GCA_937873385.1 uncultured Flavobacteriales bacterium
GACGGGGTAGGTGCCCGGGTCACGCTCTACGGGGCATGGGGCAAGCAGATCCGTGATGTACGGGCTGGTGAGAGCTACGGGATCGTCTGTTCGTTCACATGCCACTTCGGACTGGGTGCCAGCACCATGGCTGATTCGGCCATTGTACATTGGCCTTCCGGCATTGTGGACAAGTATTATGGAGTTGCCGCCGACCAGTGGATCACCACCCATGAAGGGGAAACACGCACATCCATGATCGCCGCGAAGGTCATTCTTGACGGGCCATACGTTCAAGGCACCGGATTGATGGGTGATGCGCTGCGGTCTCAAGGCCTGGTACCTGTTTTGGACCCCTATCCGGCATTGGGCTTTACGGCCGTGGGGCCTGACATCGCCCACCGTCTCTCTCCGGCCGTTTTGGGCGTAACCGGTAATGATGCGATCGTGGATTGGGTCTGGCTGGAACTGCGTTCCACCTCCAATGCGGCAACGGTCGTGGCGGCTCGGGCGGCATTGTTGCAGCGGGATGGTGATGTGGTGGAGTTGGACGGCAAGAGCCCCGCGGCCATGCGGGTGGCTTCCGGAACATACCAGATCGCGATCAGGCACCGCAACCATTTGGGGGTCATGACGGCGGGAAGCTATGCAGTGGGCAATCCGGCCACTGCGGTGGACCTCAGGTCTCCCGGTGTGGCAACATGGGGTACAAATGCCAGGAAGACCGTCGGCTCTTCCATGGCGCTTTGGTCCGGTGATGCCACCGGTGACCGTGCCATTAAGTTTACCGGCAACGGCAACGACCGGGATGCCGTGCTGACCGCCATTGGCGGGGCCATCCCCACGGGCGTAGCCAGTGGCTACCTGCGCACGGACGTGAACATGGACGGCAACGTGAGGTATACCGGTGCAGCGAATGACCGGGATCCCGTCCTGGTGAACATTGGCGGTTCCTCACCCACCATCGTGGTGACGGAACAGTTGCCATAACCACGATATTTGCACCGTTGCTCCTCCAGTTGCCCAAGAACTCCCCTTTTCATGACCTTTTTCAAGCGATTTAAGGCGTTGCGCCTTGTTCAGTTTTGGGTTTTCGCTCTCTTCCTGCTCATGGGCACCGGTTCAGTTTCGGCACAAACGGATGTGTTGCCATCATCGGTGGACATCCGCCTGGTCCAGGGTAGTACCCCTTCCCAGCTGCTGATCCAGGTCAAACTGCACAGCACGGCACCGTTCGGCGGGATTTTCAGTGCGCTCACGGTCACCATCCGGTATGAGCAGGCCTCCGGGGCA
Source organism: uncultured Flavobacteriales bacterium (assembly GCA_937873385.1). Taxonomy (GTDB): domain Bacteria; phylum Bacteroidota; class Bacteroidia; order Flavobacteriales_F; family PHOS-HE28; genus PHOS-HE28. The sequence goes on from CALMYC010000194.1 coordinate 1,273, forward strand.
AGCTTGGGCGCGGGCACGAGCTTTTGCAATGCATGGAGTGCATTTTCCCCATCGCCCGTGGTGGTGAACAACGGCATTGCGTACAGGACTTACAATGGGTTTGGTCTCAACCGCCTGGAGGATTCCGAGTTTGACGGCGGGTGCGGCCTTTCCCTGCCTGTGGAAACCTGGTTCACCGTCACCACCATCCCGGTGGGCGGTTCCGTGTGTACCGTGTTCACCTTGGGCAACGATGCGTACACCTACGCGGAGAACCGTGACTACTACATTTCCATGGCCGGCATTGATGTTACGGGCTTGGTGGACGGCGGGCCTGTGACCGGCGGCAACTGTACGGTTGATTGCCTTGGCGTGAGCGGTGGCACAGCCCTGCCGGGAACACCCTGCGATGATGGGAATGCTTCCACAACGGATGATACGTGGGGCAGTGATTGTGTTTGCTCAGGGACTGCAGTGACCTACGACTGCCCGAACCTGCAGGCCAATGTGGGCGATGCCTGTGACGACGGCAACGCGAACACCACCAATGACGTGGTGACCGCGGAATGCGTGTGCGCGGGCACGTTGACCTACGACTGCCCGAACCTGCAGGCCAAC
>CALMYC010000195.1 GCA_937873385.1 uncultured Flavobacteriales bacterium
GGTGCTGCGGTCAGTCCTCGTCATCCTCCTCATCCCCATCGGCAGGCGGCGGGTCGTTGTCCTCCTCTTCTTCCTCCTCGTCCGCGCCTTCCAGGTCATCCACGCCTTCCATCTCCTCGCTGTCGCGGTCCTCTCCGCCGCCGTCCTGGTCCAGGAATTCATCGATCTCGCCGCGGCTTTCCGCGTTGATCTTGATCAGGTACATGGCATCCGGGGTGCGCAGTTCGATCACACGGAGGGTTTCGCCCTTGGGCGTGTTCATGGTGCGGATGTGCGAATTGTCGATGCCGTCAGGGTATTGTTCCTGCAGCTTGTCGCGCAGCTCGTCCGTGAGGGTGTTGAAGGAGCGGATCAGGCGTTGCATGAGGGGCGTTGCTTACTTGTCGAGTATGTAGGCGAAGACCAAGGGTGCCACAATAGTAGCATCACTTTCTATCACGAACTTCGGCGTGTCGATGTCGAGCTTTCCCCAGGTGATCTTTTCGTTGGGCACCGCGCCACTGTAACTGCCGTAGCTGGTGGTGCTGTCGCTGATCTGGCAGAAGTAGCTCCAGAAGGGCGTATCATGGCGCTTCAGGTCCTGGTACATCATGGGCACTGCGCAAATGGGGAAATCCCCCGCGATGCCGCCGCCGATCTGGAAGAAACCGATGCCCTCGGAGCCGGCATTTGCGGTGTACCAGTCGGCCAGCCACATCATGTACTCAATGCCGCTCTTCATGATCTGGGGCCCGCAGTCGCCGATGATGCAATGAGCCGCAAAGATGTTGCCCATGGTACTGTCCTCCCAACCCGGGCAAATGATCGGCAGGTTGCGCTCGGCCGCGGCCACCATCCAACTGTCCGCAGGGTCGATCTGGTAGTAAGGCTTCAGCACCCCGGATTTGATCATCTCGTAGAACAGCTCGTGCGGGAAGCGGCGTTTGCCGTTCGCTTGGCCCTCCTTCCAAAGTTTCACGGCATGTTCCTCCAAGCGGCGGAAGGCTTGTTCCTCCGGGATGCAGGTGTCAGTGACGCGGTTCATCCCGCGGTCCAGCAAGGCCCGTTCCTCCACAGGGGTCAGATCACGGTAATGCGGCACACGCTCGTAATGGTCATGCGCCACCAAGTTCATCAGGTCCTCCTCCAGGTTGGCCCCGGTGCAGCTGATGATGTCCACCTGGCCGGCACGGATCATCTCCGCGAGGCTCTTGCCCAGCTCGGCCGTGCTCATGGCGCCTGCCAGGGAGATCAGCATCTTTTTGCCACTGGCCTTGTGCACCTTGTAGGCTTTTGCTGCATCCATCATTGCGGCGGCATTGAAATGGAGGTAATGCCTTTCCATAAAGGCCGAGATCGGACGCGTGGTATTCATGGTCTGCACGGGGAATCGTTGGCTGCGAAATGTGGTTTAAGGGCCGAAAGTTACTGCTGGCCGGGTATGGCCCAAAGCGCATTGAAGGGTGGCCGGCTGGGCAGGGTGATGCCGGACGGAGGGATGCCCGAACGCTTGAACGAGCTTCCTGCACTCGATGCGGCACGGGCCCCTCCGGGAAGTATCAGACGAGCCCGGGCGTCCGCATGGGATGAAGGCCGTGAAAAAGAGGAATGCCCCGGCACACGACGGCGCTTGATGGAAATGCGGGATGGCGGGTTCCGGTGGAACATTGCGCCGATCACACCGGCACCTCCTTCTTCACATACCCCAGCAGTTCCATCATGCGCTCGGCGCTCTGGGTTTCGGAATAGACGCGATCGGTGAGGGTCCCATCCGGCAAACGGTCGATGAGCACGTACTTGGGCTTGGGGATGAGGCAGTGCTGGATGCCGCCGTAGCCGCCAAGGGTGTCCTGGTATGCACCCGTGTTGAAATAGCCGAGGTACTGCGGGCGGTCCTCGCGGAAGCGCGGCATGTAGATCGCGTTGACGTGTTGTTCACTGTTGTAGTAGTCGTCACTGTCGCAGGTCATCCCGCCCAGGAATACGCGCTCATACTCATCCTCCCAGTTGTTGATGGGCAGCATGATGAAGCGGCGGTTGATGGCCCACGAATCCGGGAGTGTGGTCATGAAGCTGCCATCGATCATGTTCCAGCGTTCTTTTTCGTTCTGCTTCTTCTGGCTGAGGATGCTGAAGAAGGTGGCGCCGCTCTCGCCCACGGTGTAGCTGCCGAACTCGCTGTAGAGGTTGGGTTCCTGCACCCCGTTTTCATCGCAGATGTCCTTGATTCGGCCCACGATCTCGCCGATCATGTAGTCCACGTCGAAGTGTTTGTTGAGGCTGTTGCTGATCGGCAGGCCTCCACCGATGTCCAGGGTGTCCAAGCCGGGGCAGAGTTTCTTCAGGTCGCAGTACACGTTCACGCATTTGGTGAGCTCGTTCCAGTAATACGCGCTGTCGCTGATGCCGGTGTTGATGAAGAAGTGCATGAGCTTGAGGCGGAACTTTTTCTGCTTGCTCACATTGCGCATGTAGAAGGGGATGATGTCCTTGTAGCCTACGCCCAGGCGGCTGGTGTAGAACTCGAACTTGGGTGCCTCCTCGGCGGCGATCCGGATGCCGATGTCGCATGGGCCTTCGATCACCTGGTCCAATTCCCACAGCTCATTCATGTTGTCGATGATGGGGACCACGTTCACGCCGTTGTTCGCCAGGCGGCCGATGTTGTTGATGTACCGCTGGTCCTTGTGGCCGTTGCACAGAATGATGCTGTTGCGCGGCATTTCGCCGCCATCCATCAGGCTTTCGATGATGTTGATGTCATACGCACTGCTGGTCTCCAGGCTCACGCCCTTCTTAAGCACTTCACGCACCACATAGCTGAACTGGTTGCTTTTGGTGCAGTAGAAGTAATCGTAGGTGCCGTTATAACCATGCTCCTTGAAGGCTTTGGCGAAGTAGTGCCTCGCCAGGTCGATCTTCTCGCCGATCTTGGGCAGGTACATCACACGCAGGGGCGTGCCGTGCTTCCTGATGATGTCCATCAAGGGCAGGTCGTTCCACGTGAGGTACCCGTTGTCGAACTTGAATTCCCCCTGCGGGAAATCGAAGGTTTGTTCGATCAGGTCGATGTAACGGGTCTTCATGGAATGAACAGGGCGTGTTGCGGGGTGATGTGGACAATGGACGGCATGCCGTTGCACGGCCCTGCTTGGTTGGTCAAGGGCGTTACAGGGTACCTTCCCGGAAGTGGGCGGCAAAAGCAAGCCGCGGCATGGACCGGGGTGGGGACGGGGGCCATCAACGGAACGGAGGCACCGTGGGTGCCGCATGGTGTGCCTTCCGGACGGAAGCGCGCAGGTTGCCGATGTGATATGCGGGAACACGTGCCATGGCGGCGGTGGTGCAAAGTAAAAGGCCGTTAACGATGGATCGGCCTGGTGGGGAAAAATTTCTGGAAGGTGTCCTTTTGCCGGTGGGTTCGGGATGGTCAGTTGTCCGTTGTCAGGGCTTCACTTGTCCTGTGCCGGGTAAAGAGCGTGGATCCACGCGAACAGTTCCCGGCACAACCGGGGAGCCCACGGGAGCAAAGCCGGGGAAAGGCCGGTAACGGCCTCGCCACGGAGCACGGCGGCCTGCACCCCGCTGACCAACCCTTCACAACCACCCTTTCCGCCGGAACCACCAGAGCATCACTACGGAGATCACCAGCATCACGCCCATCACCAGGAAATAGCCATAACGCCAGTGCAGTTCCGGCATGTGGTCGAAATTCATGCCGTAGATGCCCACGATGAAGGTGAGCGGAATGAAGATGGTGCTGATCACGGTCAGCAACTTCATCACCTGGCCCATGCGCATGTTCAGGCCCGCATGGTAGGTGTTCTCCAAATTGGAGAGCTGGTCACGGAACATGTTGATGCTTTCCGCAATGTACACCGTATGGTCCTGCAGGTCGTTGATGTAGCGGCGGGTGCTTTTGTCGATCAGTTCGCTGGGGATGATGTTCATGCGCCCTGCCAATTCCCGGGTTGGGGTTACCTGCCTGCTTACGGCAATGAGCTTTCGGCGCAGTTCCTGCATGGCCAGCAGGTCACTGCCCTTGGGCCTTTGGATCACACGGTCCTCCATCCATTCGATCTGCCGCCCTAGGTCTTCCACAATGCTGAAGTAGTTGTCCACGATCACGTCCAGCAAGGAGTAGAGCAGGAAATCAGCGCCCTTCTTGCGCAGCCTGCCGGTGTTGTTGCGGATCCGCTCACGTACCGGCTCCAACACATCGCCGGCTTCGCTTTGAAAGCTGATCACCAGGCCCTTGGCCAGTACAAAGCTCACTTGCTCATTCCACACCTCATTCCCGTCCGGGGACATGCTGAGCATCTTCGCCACCACGAAGAGCTGGTCCTGGAACTCATCGATGGTGGGCCGGTGGTCGGTGTTCAGCACGTCCTCCAGCAGCAATTGGTGCAGGTTGAAGCGTTCGCCGATGGTGCGGATGGCCTTGAGGTCGGCCAACCCGTCCACATTGATCCAGGTCACGGTTTTCGCCGGGTCGCCCACGTCGATCTTGTCCGGGGCCACGGCGCATCGCTCTGAGATGGCATCGGCATCGTAGATGAAGACTTGGATGGTCGTGTCCACTGCGGCCTCTTCACCCACAGGCACCAATGAGCCCGGCGGCAAGCCTGCTTTCTCACTTCGCAGCTTGGCCATCGGCGGGGTTGTTGGGGCGCGTGTGGTCTGTTTGGATGGCGCGCCGGATGGGCAGGGCGAAGGGGATCCCGTTCTCCAGGAAAGTTTCGAGCACGGCCTGGTTGAGGTCGTAGTGCATGCGCCGGGCGATCACCGGGTCCAGTGCCCACACGTACATCCGCAACGTGATGGCGCCCTCATGGATCTTCACCAGCCGCACGGTGACGGGTTCGTTCGGGTCCTCCATGTTGGTGGCGGCCGGGCTCGGTATGCGTTCGGGGTGCAGCAGGGCCTGGTGCTGCATCAAGGACATGGCCATGTTCACGTCGGCGTGTTGGGCCAGCTCGAACTCGATGAACTCGCAGGTGGCCTCATCGCGTATGGTACTGTTGACGATGCGGTCCTCGCTGAGGATGGAATTGGGGATCACCAGCCTTCGGTTCTCGAAGGTGAGGATGGTGGTGTGCCGCAGGTTGATGTCCTCCACCACACCGAATGCACCTGCTTCACCGGCTTGGATCATGTCCCCCACGCGGAACGGCCGGAAGGCCACGATGAACACGCCACTGATGATGTCGCTCAGGGCCTTCTGCGCCGCAAAACCGATGACAACCGCCAAAATGCCCGCGCCCGCGAACAGTGTAAAGGCAAGTGAGCGCAATGACGGGATGGTGTAGATGATGGCGATCACGGCCAGGATCACCATCAGGGTGCGCACCCCGTTGCGGAAGAAACGGTACCGCGTCATCTCCTCGCGGCCCTTGGCCTTGGACTTGGCGTAGCCGCGGCGCAGGGCAAAGTAGATGAGGCGCTCCACCACCCAGGCCGCCACCAGAATGCCGATGATCTTCAGCAACAGCAGCAGGTCCATGCCTAAACTGTGCAATATGTCCGTCGCTTTGGTCACCTCGCCCTCCATTGCCTTCAATGTGCATGCGAACATACGTGCGGCCAAGCGGGCCTGTTCATCGCCGTGGCGAAGCGATCAACAATGCGGCGTGCATGGCCTTCACGCGTCCATCAGGGAAGTGCGCAGTTCCACGCCACCGGCGATGTCCTTGGCCTCCCTGCCGTGCCTGAACACACGCATGCCGCGGCCTTCCACGGTGAGCTTCTCACCCTCCACGTGGAGCAGTGTGCCTTCCCGCAGTCCGGCCACCACCGCCTTGCGGTTCACCTCAAGGAACTCCGCGATGCGCTGGTCGCGGCTTTCACCGCCCTGCCCGGGAATGGTGGCCTCCGTGTAGTGGGGATTGATCTGGAACGGCACCAGCCCCATGGCGCGCAAGGTGGGCACTTCGGTGATGGGCATGTCGTTCGTGGTCATGATGGTGGGGCAGGCCACATTGCTGCCTGCACTCCAGCCCATGTATGGCAGGCCGCCCATCACCCGCACGCGGATGGCGCGCATGAGTTCCGTGCCGTAGAGCATGCGCAGGAGCTGGAAGGAATTGCCGCCTCCGATCAATACGGCCTGCGCGGTGGCCAATGCCTTCACCTTGTCCTGTTCGGTGTGCAGGCTGAAGAGTTCGTGGCCCACCCCCGGAGACCGGGCTTGGGTCCGCGGGGTGTATGCGTCTATGCGGGTGGTCCCCGCCGCAAAGGGCACGAATGCAATGCGCTTGGACGGGCCCAGGAACCGGGCGAAGTGCTCCCGGCACCAGCCGAGGTAGGCCTCGCCGGGCAGGGTGGAATTGGACAAGAGCAGCAGGTTCATCGATTCAGCGGTGGATGAGGCCAAGGTAGGGCATTGCGTGGATCCGCATTTGCGGGAACGGACACCGGAATGCCAAGGGCTCGTGCGTCACTGCCTCTCATCGCTTTACTTCACCTGCTCGATCTCGATGCGCCGCTCCTTTGCTGCACCTACGCTGTAAACGGAGTTGCGCAGGTCATCAAGCCGGTCGCTTACGCCGGGGTTGGCCGTGCTTTTGCCAAAGGGCGACCGTTCGATCAGCAGCCGGCCACCGCTTGCCGATGTGCCGTGCAGATAGGGCAGTAGCGCACCGCTGTTCCAGCGCTCCATGTAGTGCACAAGGCTCTCGATCCGCCGCAGCGACAGGTTCTTGTTATAGTCGCTCTTGGCCAGCGGGCTCGCATAGCCGCGCACCTGCAGGGTGATCTGCTGGCCTTCCGCCAAGGCCTGTTCAAGCAGGCCTGTGAATTGCCCCAGCAGATTGAAATTGTCCTCTACCTGCCGGGTGAAGAATGCATCGAAGGCGGTGGTGTCGCCCGGCCCTGCATGCCAGGCCGAATCGTATTCCGCGCGCTTTGCGGCGTAGCTGCGGAAAGTCTCCGCATAGTCCAGCGTGGTGGTGGTGTCCCAGCTGCGCGGGTTCGGCTCATCATTGTGGAAGTACAGGCGGATGGGGAGCTTTTCACGCAGGGAAGTGAGACGCCGTTCCTGGCGCGACCGCACTTCGGCGGTATCCGCCTCGGGCACGACCACCGTGGGTTTCGTCCGCGGATAGCTGAAGCGGTACAGGTCGTTGCAGCAGGTTTCGCCCTGCTCCGCGAAGGAGCCCGGCCGGTTGCTTGTGAAACCGCCAGTGCCCGCAGCTTCATCCACCTCGGGGTACAGGTCGTTCGCGGAGCTGTTGAAGGGCAGGCCCAAGTTGATCGGAAGTCCGGGGACGCCCATGTCCATGAAGCTCTTGAAAAGGTCGTAGCCTCCCATGCCCGGCAGGAAATCCGAGCTGAAATAGAGCATGTTGTTTGAGGCGTCCAGATAAGGCGTCACCTCATTGCCGGGCGTGTTGACCGGGGGGGATAGCGGTGCCCGGTCGATCAGTTGGGGACCGATGATCGTTCCCCGCCAGATGTCCATGCCGCCTTGCCCTCCCGGCATGTTGCTCGCGAAGAAGAGCATTTCCGTGCCCTCCTGCCTGGCTACCATCGGTTGTGTCACGGTGTATCCCGGCACGCGCAGCACAATTGTTCCCGTGTCACTGGCTTTTCGCAGGTCCACCGCGCGGATGCTGAATTCCCCCGGTACTTCTTCCCGCGAGAAATAGAACCAGCGCCCGTCGGTGGACCAGGTGCAGTTGGCGTTGCTGCGCCCGTTGTTCACGTAGCCGGGCAAGGGCGCTGGTTCGTTCCATCTGCCGTTGGCTTCCGTGGTGCGGAAGATCCGGGCATGGTAGGCCACCGTGTCCTTCACGGCCCCATCGGCGTTCAATTCCCCCCGCAGTGAAGTGAAGTACAACGCGCTGTTCGGTCCGGTGCGGGCACCGAATTCACTGCTGAAGCTGTTCACGGGCATGGGCAGGTGGTCGATCGTTGCCAAGTTGTCCGGGTCCTTCAGCATGGACTCCGCCAGCTTGCACCCTTCCATGCCGTTGTCGGCTCGTTGCGCGATGAACGAGTCTTTCCTGCGCTCCTTCTGCTTCGCCTTCACCCACGTACGCCCCGCCTCGTCGTAATGCCCGGTGCTCATCTGCATTTCGGCCAGCCAGCGCAGGGCTTCAGGATGTTTGTTCGCGTGGTCCTTCTTCTGCACCTTGTCGTAGAACAGCGCCGCTTCGCCGTACTGGTTGCTCAGGCGGCACGCCTCGGCGTATTTCCACTGCAGGTCCATGATGCCGGGCGACTTGCCCAGTGCTTCGCCATAGTAGCGCGAGGCGCCGTAATGCTCTCCGAGTGCCGTGGCCCTGTCTCCCCATGCAGTGAATTGCTCCGCGCTTTGTGCACGCACTGAATGTACCGCCAGGGCAAGTAGCAGGGAGGCAAGTACAGGTATTGGGCGGCGGCCTGGCATCACATTTGGTCCGGGCATGCCTTGTAGCGCACGGGCACCGGTGGCCGCTTGCGGAACACGCGGATGGCGGTGAATTCAAAACCGCCCCTGTTGCGGCTGGCCGGTTCCAGGCGGCTCATGTTGATGTCGTAGCTCAGCCCGAAGGTCCAATCGTCGTGCTCCAGGCCGGCATACACATAGCCCGCATCCTTGGCCCTCATGAAGAGCCCGCCTTGCACCGCACGCGTCAGCCCCCAACGGTCCAGCAGGATGTAGCGCACCGCTCCGCCGATGTCGAATTCGCGGAACTTGCCCTGGGCCTGCCACTGCAGCTTGGGCAGCACGTCCAGCTTTTCGCTCACGGGAAACTGGGCCCCTGCATGGAACAGGGTGCGCAGGTCCAATGGGGAAGGGCTCTCATCGAACAGCGATACGTCCGGTGTCGTGAGGTTGAACAAAGCAAGTCCGGCGCTGAACAGGCGGCGCTTTTCCGGGGTGTACCGGTAGCCAACCCCAGCGTGCAGGTCCATGCGCGAACGGGCGCTCCTTGTGAATTGCTCGGCGTTGCCAAGGGACTGGTCATAACTGAAGCCGTTGTACTGGGCATCGAAGCGCAAGCCGTTGTAATCGATGGAGACGTTGGAGAAGCCGGCCTGCATGCCGATGGTGAGCGCATGTTCCGCGCTGAAGTGCTGTGTCCAACTGGCCCCAATGTCCGCGTGGAAGGTGTTCAACTGCGAAGTGCCGGCCTTGTCGTTGTAGATCCATGCACCCAGCCCAAGGCCGTGTACCCCGGCCAGGTTGGCCGCATCACCGCCGATGCCGAAGGTGTTGTACGGAACGGTGACGCTGCGCCACTGCTGCCGGTAGATCGCGCCCATGTGGTAGTCTCCGTCAAAGTTCCCGATGTTCGCGGGGCTTTGGGCGTATGGTGCGTTGAAGAATTGGGAGAAGTGGATGTCCTGGGCGGAAAGTTGCAGTGAAGAAGTGAAGAGGACGAGAAGCGCAATGGGGAAAAAGGAATGCCGCACCAGCGGTTCGCCAGGCTGGCCACCACGCACTTCAACCGGCAGCATGCCCCGCTTCATCGGATCACGGTGACGTTGCCTTTGTGGAAGTAATCCTGCCCGTCCGCGCAGCGCACCCTGAGCCAATACACGTACACCGCCGGGTCCACCGGCTTGCCCTTGTAGCTGCCGTCCCAGCCTTCGGCCTGGTCCTTGGTGGCGAAGACCACTTCACCCCAGCGGTCAAAGATCTTCAGTTCCATGGTGGCCACATGGCGTCCGCGCACAAAGAGCAAGTCGTTGTTGCCGTCGCCATTGGGTGTGAATGCATCGGGCACGAAGATGTCAGGGTCGCCACATACCAGTTCATGGACCGTGACGGTCACTGAATCCTTGGTGGAGCAGATGCCGTCACTCACGGTCACCACAAAGGTGGTGGTCTCGTTCACAGTGGCGGTTGGCGAGGCAACGGTGGCGTTGCTCACCGCGCCGGCAGGTTGCCACAGATAGGTCACCCCCGTGGATGGCGTGGCCAGCAGGTGTACGAGGGTTCCGGCCAGTACCACGTTTTGGTCCACGCTGGCGGTGACGACGCTCCCGCTCATCAAACCCACGTTCACCAAGGCGCTGTCACTCCATGAACATCCGCTGGGGGTGCTTACAGTGGCCGTGAACCAAGTGGCGGATTGCGGGCTTGCCTGGATCTGAGCAGTGCCTTGTCCCGCATCGACCAATGCTTCGGGGGTCCAGTGTATGGTGGCACCGGCATCCAAGCCTCCCACACTGATCAACGCGGTGTCATCCATGCAGATCGCGACATCCGGCGAGATGGATGCCTGGTACAATTCCGCTGAGACGGTCACTTGGCCCGTTGCCGCGCAACCATTGCCCAGCCGTGCTTCAACGTGGTAGGTGCCCGGCACCATTGGCGTAAGCAATGCCGTACTGTCACCGGGGGCGGCGTTCAGTGTGTCCGTATAGAACGGGCCGGATGACCAGCGCCACGTGTCCGCGGTTCCTTGTGCACTGGCCGTCAGGAGCAGTGAATCCATGGGTCCGCACAACGCCATGTTGGTCAGGGGTTGCAATAACGGCGCGGCGGGCAAAATGGTCAGTTGGATGCTTGCAGAGTCCGCACCGTTGCACGAATTGGTGTTGGAGGCAATGAGCTGCACGTTGTACACGCCGGGTGCATCATAGGTATGTACGGGGGTGGCCATCGTGGATTGCTCCCCATCGCCGAAATTCCAGAGCCAGTTGACGCCCAGGTTGCTCAGGTTGTTGAATTGTACCGGGGCATTCGCGCACAGGGGTGCATTGGCCGAAAGCCCGGCGATCACCAGCGGTGCCTCAAAATCAAACTTGAAAGCGGCCAGATTGCAGTTGAAGGAGTTGTTGGTGTTGCTCCAGGCCCCCGGCGTAGTGGGGAAATCATCGTGGCTGCCGCAACCCGCGCACACGGCGCCATACACGCGGCCCCGGCGGTCAAACCGGCTGGTGCCCCCGTCCACGTGTTCCTCGCTTTGGCTGCCGCCCAGGTAGGTGGCGTAGGAAAGCCCGGCCATATTGATGTCGAAGACCGCCAGGTAGAAGTCGTTCCCGTCGGTGGTGCTTTGGAAGGCATCCGGCGTCACGGGCAATCCGGTGGTGGTCAGCGTGCCCATGATCGCGCTGCCCCATCCGCAGATGTAGATCTTGTCGCAGTAGTCAACCAGGAAGGCGGTGGGGGAAAGGTTCGGAACGCCCACGCCGGGTCCTGAGAGTGCGCCAGTGCGTGAACTCCACACGGTATTGGTCAAGTTGCCGGAGAGCTTCACCAACAACTGCCCGCCCGAGCTGGTGAAATAGGGCGCACCTTGGATCAGCTCACCCGCAGGGGCGCTGGTTTGGCCAAAGAGGTACACGTCGCCTGCTTCATCCAGGTCCACGAAGTAAAACTGGTCATAGGCCGTGCTTCCATAGTAGGTGGATGCCAGCAAAGCACTGCCTGATGGGTTGAATTTGGCCACGAAGGCATCCGCCTGTCCGCCGTGGAAACCGGTTCCCACCACTCCTGGGGTCACGGGCAGGTTTTGCGAGGTTGTTCCCCCGGTGATGAAGATATTGCCCGTGGCATCTTGTTCCAGTGAGTAGGCGGCATCCGCCAACGCCCCGCCGTAGTAGGTGCTCCACGCCATCGTGGCAAGGGAGGGGGGCATCTCAAATAGTACGGCATCATGGCTGCCGCCGGAAAAGAGCGTGCGGTACGCACCAGGCGTTGTGGGGAAGTCGGTGCTCTGTGTGCAGCTCGCAACCAGGATGTTCCCGTTGCCGGTGATCTCCACTTCACCCCGCATCTCATCCGCATAGTTGAATTTGAGCGCAGGGGCGCTGTTGATGCCGTCGTTGCCGCTGCCGCCGATGTATGTGCTGGCCAACAACTGGGAACCGTCCGCACTGATCCGCGACAGGATCATGTCCGTGCCTTGCGGATACCGGGTGCCGATGCCTTGCGGGGCAAAGGCCGTGCCTCCGCCGAAAGTGGATTGAAAGGCATTTGGCGTGGTGGGAAAGTTGGAAGAACCCGTGGTGCCCAGCACGATCAATTCCCCTGCGGGATTGACGATCAAGCTGTGCGGAAGCTCATCCCCGCTGCCGCCCAGGAAAGTGCTCCAGATCAGGAAGGACCCGGTGGTGTCCCACTTGGTCAAGGCGATGTCCGTGCCGGGGTTCTGGTTGCCCACGCCTCCGTTCCAGGTCACATCATAGGCACCGGTGGTGGTGGGATAGCCTTGGCCGAATGCGCTGCTGCCGGAGTACAGGAAGCCATGGTCATCGAAGGTGGCGGAATAGCCGAAATTATCCGTTGTGGAGCCTGAAAAGCTGCTGAATGAGAGCGTGGGGTCGATCACCAGTTCCAACGTGGGGTCGTACTTGCCCACGGCGAAGGAGGCAATGCCATTCTTGAACATGTACTTGCATTCCACGCGCTGTTGCTCGCCTTCCTTCAGCTGGTATGCCAAAGGCACTTCCTCCACCACATCGCCCAGCGAGGTGGCCATGTGCAGTTTGCCATCCTTCAATGCTGTGCCGGCAGTGCCGGTGTAGTTGAAGCGGATCAATCCGGGGTCCGCCCCGGGAGCCACCACCAGGGCGTACTTCATGACGTCCCCTCCGGTCCGCAACCGCAGGTCAATCCCTGGATATAAGCCTTGCTGCTCCACGGCGGCAAATGCGTGTGCATTGGAAGCCCAACGGCCCGGATCATTGCCGATGAAAAAGTTGTAGGTGCCACGCTGCACGCCTAAGCCTTCCGTGCGCCCAGGGCCGGTTGTGCCAATGAAGCGGAGCCGCAACGCGTGGTGATGGATGGTGCGCTACGCACCCGTGTCGTACCCGTTGCCCCGCCCGGCGTGCAAGTGCCCAATGCCGTCCAGGTCG
>CALMYC010000196.1 GCA_937873385.1 uncultured Flavobacteriales bacterium
ATCCGTACCATTCCCGCAGGTGCAGTTCGCTTGCCACACCTCGTTTATTGTTTGCGGGTTGCCATCGTCGCAGGCATGGCCCGGCAATGCGTTACCGTTTGCCGTTCCCTCGCAATCCACCCACTCGCAACTACAGCTTGCATTCCATGTAGCAGTTGCTCCATTAGGTGCATAGGGCCAAGAGCATGGTGTACCGGGCAGGTTCGTGCCTCCCACCACACCTACACAATCCGTACCATTCCCGCAGGTGCAGTTCGCTTGCCAAACTTCGTTCATGGTCAGCGGGTTTCCGTCGTCGCAGGCATAGCCCGGCATGGCATAGCCGTTCACGGTTCCTTCACAATCCACCCAATCACAGGTACAGTTGGCGCTCCATGTGCCATCAAAAGGAGCATACGGCCAGGTACATGGCGTGCCAGGCAGGGCCGTTCCGTTCACCGTGCTGGCACAGTCGTAGTAATCTGTACATGTGCAGGCCGTGCTCATATATGAGTACAGCGTGAGCGGGTTGTTGTCATCACAGCTTGAACCCGGATAGCTACTGCCATTTGTCACCCCCGCGCAATCGGTCCACGTGCATTGGCAATTAGCATCGTAGGCTCCGTAGAATGGTGTCCCATCAATGGCGGTGGACACATGGCAAGGCGAACCCGGCCCAGTGGTTCCGCCAAGCACACCGAGGCAATCGTACCCGGCGCAAACGCAGTTGGCCTGGTACGCGTCGTTGATTGTGTTGGCATTCTGGTCATCACACGGAGCGCCGGGTACGGCCGGGCCACCGGGCACGCCTAAGCAGTCTTCGGCACCTGTCGCCTGGCTTGCACAAATGGTGAAGTCCCCACGAACCGTGCTGAACACCTTGAACCAATAGGTGGTGTATGGCTGCACGAGGAAATTATGGCTGGTGCCGTTTGCACAATACAAGCTGGTTCCGCCACAGCTGCTAAGCACCTCCAAGCCTAAGCCGCTTGTACTGATCGCGGTCAGGTTCACGTCCATGGCCGTAGCATCGCCTGAGTTGACGTAGTACCACACATCGGCCACAGATGCCGGTTGGCAGGCCACGGTTCCGTCCGGACTTGCATCGGTGGTGGTGCCGGGCACGGCTTGGGCTGGGCAATCCGAACCCAGTTGTAGCGTCAAGTTTTGGGCATAACTGCACGCATCGTTTGCCGTGCCGGGGTGCGAGCAGATGGTGAAGTCACCGGGAGTGGTGCTGAACACCCGAACAATGAACCAACCGGGTGCCATGTTGGGCACTACATGGTGCAGACCGGTTCCGCAGTAGTAGCTGGTTCCACCACATTGGTCGAGTACCTCCAGCCCCAGCCCCGTTGCGCCCATGGATGTAAGTTCAAAGACGGTGGTTGGGTAGATATTGTAGTACTGATACCATACGTCAGCAGCACCTGCACCGCACGTTGCGCCTGCGGTGGGCAATGCACCTGTGGTGGTGCCCGCCATGGCATTTGGGCAGAGGTTGCTCTGACTCCACCACCAGTTCAACGGAGTTGCACTCGCACAGTCGTCATTGTCCGGTGGAATGCTTACACATAGCTCGAAGTCGCCGGGCGTGGAGCTGTACACCCGCATGCGGTAGGCGAGGTTCGGGTTTACCTGTACCGTATGGGAGTTGCCGGATGCGCAATACACGCTGGCTCCGCCGCAGCTATCTTGGTACACCTCAATTCCCAAGCCAGATGCGGTAATGGCCGTGAGGTTGATGTAGCACGCGGAGTGCCCACCCGGATAGAAGTAGTACCACACATCATTGTCCGTGGCGTTGCATGTGCCTCCGCTGGGGGTGGCGCCGGCCGTGGTGCCCGTGGTTTCATTGCCTGTGCAGGTGCCGTAGGCATAAACGCCCACATTGGTGGCATTGGCGCACTCATCATTCGGGGTGCTGGCGCTTACGCATACGGTGAAGTCGCCGGGCACGCTGCTGGAGACCCGCATGTAGTAGTAGTGGCCTGAGGTAGTGGGCACGGTGTGGTTGGTGCCGCTTCCGCAGTACACGCTGGCACCACCACAGCCATCCTCGAAGACTTCAATGCCCATGCCTGAAGCACCTGCCTCGGTGAGGTTCACAAAAGTGGCCGTGCCTGTGGAGGCATAGAAGTAGTACCACACATCAATGTCCGTGGCATTGCATGAGCCTCCGCTGGCGGTAGCGCCCGCAGTGGTCCCCGTGGTTTCATTGCCTGTGCAGGCGCCGTAGGCGTTCGTGCCCAAGTATGTGGGGTTGTCGCACTCATCATTCGGGGTGCTGGCGCTTACGCATACGGTGAAGTTGCCGGGTACGCTGCTGGAGACCCGCATGAAATACACATGGCCATAAACAGTGGGCACCGTGTGGCTTATGCCACTGGCACAGTATACGCTGGCACCACCACAGCCATCCTCGATGACTTCAATGCCCATGCCCGAAGCACCTGCCCCGGTGAGGTTCACAAAGGTGGAAGTGCCCGTGGTGGCGTAGAAATAGTACCAAACATCATTGTCCGTGGCATTGCAAGCCCCCCCGCTGGGCGTGGCCCCCGCCGTGCTCCCGGTGGTTTCATTGCCTGTGCAGGTGCCGTAGGCGATTGTGCCCACATATCCGGGATTGCTGCATTCATCGTTGAACGGGGTTGGAGGCACATGTGCGGTTACACTGAAATTATCAATGGCCAATGCCTTCGCATTTGTACTTCCGCCGTTTCCGGTGTATGTCCAACGCAGGTAGTAATCGCCACCGGCGGGAATGGAAAGGCCGGTGAGCGCAAAGGCCATGGCCTGGCTGGCCGGTGGATTGCTTACGACGGCAGTACTGGCTTCGGTGCCATAGCTGAAATCTCCATCGCCCTCTGCAGTGCCCGGCGTGGATGTATTGCCATGGAAGAAGGTCCAGGTCACCGCCCTCGTGCCACTACGGTACTTTTCGTAGTCCCACGCAAGGTCCAGCGAGCCAATAGTGGTCCCTGTGCTGTTATGCAGTTTGAGGATGATGGAGCGTGGTGAAGTGAAGCTGCTGCTGGTAAGAAAGCCAAGGGCGCGGTCCGTGGAACTGGTCATGGCTCCCGCCGCCATGTTGTATGCACCACCAGCGGAATTGGCCGCGAACACCCCTGTACCGCTGGTGCCAGCTGCATTGCCTACCGAGCTGGCCCCGCTGTTCCAATCGGCCGTGGCGGCGCCGGCCACCACGCGGAAGCCTGCGGGCAGGTTGGAGGTGGCTGTGGCATTTGAAGTGGTGCCCATGGAGCTGAAGTCCTGGGTAACTATCGCATCCAGGGTTGCAATGTTGATCTGGGCCCATGCGGTCCAGGGGATCAACCATGCGAAGAGCAGCACGGCGAATTGCCGACAGAGTAGGGTGGAATTTGCTTTCATGTGGAGGATGGAGGGTGAAGGATGAGTGGAGGACTGTTGGGACACTGCGAACCAGTCTCCTGCGGATGGAAATGGAAGCACGAAGCACGGATGCCGCTCCGGGCCGCGCAATACCCATAAGTGGGTATTTTGACCATCCGAGTGGATGTTCCTTTTGCGTTAACCCCATTGACCCGTCTCCATCCTGGCCACACCTTTCCGCGCTGGATCACCGGAATGCCGGAGGTCTGTGTTGGCGTGACCCTGCAAGGACGGCTGAGCGTATCGCTCGCGTGCATCGTGCGGCGCTACTTGCGCGAGTTTCGTACGTCTTGCGCTGCAAGCGCGGGCGCGTTGATGCGCAGGGTCCCGAGGCAATTTCCGGATGGTTGAGCCAAATGAATGCGGAAACCTTGCGTGAGCTCTGCTTAAAGGCTGCGCTGCACGAAGTACATTTCCATTTCGCCCTTCCCCTTGGTCATCACTTGGCCGCGCGGAGTGAAGTGGAATGCAGGCCGGGAGATGAAGCTGTCGGGGCCGTGCCGTTGTTCTTCCTTTCTTTCGGGCTGGTGCTTCACCAATTGGAAGGTGGCTTCGCTGATGTTCACCTGGCCCACTTCGCCGCTGCTTTCCATGCGGCTGGCGATGTTCACGGTGTCGCCCCAGATGTCGTACTGGAATTTTTTTACCCCTACGATGCCGGCCACCACCGGCCCGGTATGCACGCCGATGCGCACCTCGAAGAAGGGCCGTCCGTTGGTGACTTGTTCGTCCTTGATGGCGGCCACGATATCGCGGATCTCCAGCGCGGCATGGACCACGTCGGCGGCGTTGGTGCTGTTGGGCGTGGGCAATCCGCCCGCGGCCATGTATGCATCGCCGATGGTCTTGATCTTCTCGATGCCGTACTTGGTGCACACCGCATCGAAGGCGCTGAAGCAGGTGTGGAGGTCCTTCACCAGGTTTTCCGGACTGAGCTGTTCGCTCAGCGCGGTGAAGCCCTTGAAATCGGTGAAGAGCACCGTGGCCTGGTCGATCAGCTTGGCATCGGCGGCGCCTTTGGCCTTCAGTTCTTCGGCCACTTCGGCGGGGAGGATGTTCAGCAGCAGTTCCTCGCTTCGCGCCTTCTCCTTGCCGATGCGGTTGCGCTGGAAGAAGAACACGCCGGCAAATAGCGCGACCAATGCGAAGCCGCCCATGAAGCCGTTGCGCACCAGTTTCTGCTTATGGACCTCCTGCACTTGGGCGGTTATCTCGCCCTCGTGGCGCAGGCTGTCGGCCAGTTGTTGCTTGCCGTGGGCATACTCCAGCTGGTCCCGGACCACCCGTTTGGCATTGGCGGGGCCTTTTCTGGGCTTCTGGGGGG
>CALMYC010000197.1 GCA_937873385.1 uncultured Flavobacteriales bacterium
GCAATGTAGTGGTTGTCCTGGTAGGAAAACAAGGTGTCGATCAATCCCGGCTGGCAAGGGTCACCGGACAACTCAGTCACATGGAGCCACTCTTCGTGGTAGGAGTGGCAATTGCCCAGGGTATCCCGGCCGTACAAGGTGACAAGAAATTGCCCGGAAGCAGGAAATACATGCACCGGGCTCTCTTGGTAGGATGTGGAACCGTCACCGAAATTCCAGTAGTAGCGCGCGTGCTGAACGGTGGAAAGATTGGTGAACGAGAGGGTGTCCCAGTTGGCCGTGTGGCTGAACTCCACAGTGCACTGCGCGGACAGTGTCAATCCGGTGATCAATGAGATCAAGGCAATCGGCCCGCGCTTTTCCATTCAACCCTGCTTTGGCTGCCACAATATACGGGTGGGCTTGTATCTGCATGTTGCCGTTCAGGTGGATGGGCATTGGAAAGCGCGAGGCCTGTGGACGATCATCCCGGCAATGGGCTTCCCACGGGCACCGCGCAATCATGGCCCGGTTCACCATGCGGAGGGTTGATCTTGCCGGTGGCCCCGGTGGGCAGCGAAGTTGGAGCGTCTGTCATTCCGGGAGCAGCAGGGGCACCAGCGGGCGGTACGGTAATGGAGGTTGCATCGGGTGTCGGTGATCCATCCAGCGGGGCGCCCACGGGAATTTCACATCGGTGCCCTGGCTCGCCATGGGGCGGGTTCAATTGGGCTGTGGGCAGTGCCTGGGACGTTGGATCTGGAGTACTGGCAGATGCAGGTGTTGTTTCCAGTGCGGATGCTGCCGGTTGTTCTTGGGTCGCAGCGGGAAAAGGTGCCGGTTCTTCCACGTTCGAACAGGAGGCCATGGCAACAGAGAGGGCAAGCGTTGCGGTGGCCCAAGTGAAGGTTGTTTTCATTTCAGGAAGGTTTCGAAATGGCGTGATCGCCGAATTCTGCGCCAAGATAGCCTGGTTTGATCGTGCTTTTCCGTGCCGAAGGAAGGCTCAGTGCTTGAAGCGAACGAAAAGCCTTCCGAAGTTGTCGCTGTCCTTGTCTATCCGGTGGTACAGCTTCTTCACGGCCGGTTGCTGCAAGTAGCGGATCACCTTCTTCTTGAGTTGCCCGCTGCCTTTGCCGGGAATGATCTCCAGCAACGGGATGCGCCGATCCACGCAGAACTCCATCGCATCATCCAAAGCCCGGTCGATCTCGGTGCCCTTGTTGAAGATGTCGTGCAGGTCGAGCTTGTGCTTGCTCATGGCTCATACGCGCACATCCGCATATTCCATCTTGCGGCGGTCCATCATTTTGTGGGCGAAGGGACACAGCGGCAATATGCGCAG
>CALMYC010000198.1 GCA_937873385.1 uncultured Flavobacteriales bacterium
ATGGTCGGTGTATGGAGGGGCAAAATACGGACCCCCTGTGGAAGAAGATGATGGCGCTCAGGGCCATCGCGTCTTATCATCCATGTTGGCGTGCCCGTGGTGTGCGACACCCTCCGGGGTCGTTAGCTGCGCTGGATCCCGGGTCTACGCTGTGTGACCCGCTCCGGGGTCACGTTCGGCCTCACTTCGGGCGACCCCAACGGGGTCATACAGCGTAGCATTTTCCTGAAATGGAAGCTCGACCCTGGATGGGTCGCACAATTCTCCCTTGTCCGGAGGAACTCTAAGACGCGATAGCCTTGGATGGTGCTGGTTGCCCGGGGGCGGTCTGCCGCACGTGCATGCAACCGTGTCCATCGAACGAGGAACACCTGACCACGGCCTGCAATCGATGCGGACTACCGGCCTGCCTCCCCTCCGTCCAGCGCCATCAGCACGCTCTGCACGGCCCACATCACGATGCTGAAAGCCAGTGCCCACCAGAATCCATCCACGGTAAAATGGGGCACGATGCGCGCGGCAAGCAGCACCATGGCGGCATTGATCACCAGCACGAAGAGGCCCAAGGTGAGCACCGTCACCGGCAGGGTGAGCAGGAGCAGGACGGGCCGCAGCACCGCGTTCAGGAAGCCCAGCACAACGGCAACCAGCAGCGCAGTGGTGAGGCTTTCGGCATGCACGCCCGGCAGCAGCATGGCCGCTACCAGCACCGCGATGGTGGAGAGCAGGATGCGGATGAGGAGCTTCATGGGCTTGGGGTGAAGGTACTCTTCACGATGAGTCCGTCGTACGAAGTTCGTAGGTGTACTTCGTCCTGCGCCATACGAACTATTCACCCTGGAACCGTTCCAAGTCCCTCCGTTCCCGCTTGGTGGGCCTACCGGCACCGTGGGAGCGGCCATCGGCCTGCACCTTGTGCGCCATTTCCTGTTTCTCCAGGTCTTCCCAAGGCGTGCGGTCCATGATCAACTCCGGGACGAGCTTCGCCCCAACACGCGATGCCGGGATGGCCTTCACCCCGAACACCCGCCAGATGGGCGCTTGGCGGATGGAGACGTCGTGGCCGACCTGAACTTCGGCGCTGGCCTTGGCCACAAGGCCGTTCAACCGGACATGGCCGCGCTTGCATTCCTCCACGGCGGTGCTGCGCGTCTTGCACAGGCGCACGCACCAAAGGAATTTATCAAGGCGCATGGCGCGAAGGTCGCGGTTTCAACGAAGAATGCCCGCTGTACCTGCCAGACATCGAACTGCGAACCGATCGAACAAAAAAGGAGGCCTTTCGACCTCCCTGTTTCAGTGACCCCGGGAGGATTCGAACCTCCAACCAACAGAACCGGAATCTGTCATTCTATCCAATTGAACTACGGGGCCGGCACGTGACCTGTTTTTCACAGGGGGCGCGAAGATAATGCTAATGCTGCGGTTCCAGGTGATGGCGCATTAGCTTCACAACGTCCTCCACGGTTGCCGCCGCCGGCCACAGCTTGTCCATGGCCTCCCCATCGATGCCCAAGGTGTCGGCGGCTGAGATGCGAAGTGCATGGCGTGATGCCGTGTCCGGCAGCAGGCTGTCCAAGCGCATGGCGGGCCGCAGGTCCGGCGCACGCAGCACGTGCCCATGTGCCATGGCTACGCCCGCCAGCCATCGGGCTGTGCGCCCAAACGTCCCTTCCAGCCGGTCGGCGGGACCCGCGTGGTGGTAAAACACCAGGCCTCCGTTGGGGAGGGTGCGTTCCAATTGGCCGGGTCCCCGCGCATATTCAAAGGTGTAGTGCTTGCCCAATTCCTCAAAGACCAAACGCCCATCGCTGTTCAGGCCCCAATGCCCGTCCACTTCCGCACGCATGGAAGGCGTGGTGGTGGTGATGGTGGCCTCCCCGTCCGGGAACAGGTCGATCTGTTCCCTGTGCATGCCTCCCGGCACGGCCGTTTCCGCCACGAACCGGCCGGCGGCATTGGCCACCGGAAGCGGCGGGCAGTGCACGGCAGGGTCCATGTGCGCATAGGCCGAGGCGAAGAGCACACTGTCGGGCCCTCCGGCGGTTGGTGCGATCAAGTGTCCATTGCACCAGGCCTTGATCCACTGCTTGGGCTTGGTTTGAAACCAGCGATAGCGGTGCGCGAGGCTGTCCGATCCGGGACCTGTAATGCGCAGCTTGCGTAGGGTGCCGCAAGGCCTGAAGGTGGTATCCCCCGTCAGGACCTGCAGCTCCCCCTCCCATGGTTGGTCAGGGGCCGCTTGGTGAACAGGACCCCTGCAACCGGCAGTGATCAGCAGGAAGATGCCAGCCCAAGGAGGAAGTTGCCGCATGGGCCGAAAGTACCGGGTGCAAGGTTGGGTCCTCATGACTACCGGCATGCACGACAAAGAAATGCGCAGTCAACTGTGTTTCAAGTGAAAGGCGTACCTTTGCACGCTTTTTTCCAAGGCCACAAGCCCAACCCCATGAAGGAACTCCGCAACATCGCCATCATTGCCCACGTTGACCACGGCAAGACCACGCTGGTGGACAAGATCCTGCACCAGTGCCAACTGTTCCGCTCCAACGAGGAGGTGAAGGACCTGCTGCTGGACAACAACGACCTGGAGCGCGAGCGCGGGATCACCATCCTGAGCAAGAACGTCAGCGTACACTACAAGGGGGTGAAGATCAACGTGATCGATACGCCGGGCCACAGCGACTTTGGCGGTGAGGTGGAGCGCGTCCTCAACATGGCGGATGGCGTGATCCTCCTCGTGGACGCCTTCGAAGGCCCCATGCCGCAAACCCGCTTCGTGCTGGGCAAAGCCATTGAAATGGGCTTGAAGCCGGTGGTGGTGATCAACAAGGTGGACAAGCCGAACTGTACGCCGGAAGAGGTCCACGAAGCCGTGTTCGACCTGATGTTCGCCCTTGGGGCAAGTGAGGACCAATTGGATTTCCCGGTGGTGTACGGCAGCGGTAAGGGATGTGAGCTATTTGTTGGATGTGATCCTGGAACACGTGCCCGCCCCGAAGCAAGTGGAGGGCACCTTGCAGATGCGCATCACCTCGCTGGATTACAGCAGTTTCCAGGGCCGCATTGCCGTGGGCCGCATTTCACGCGGCACCATCAAGCCCGGGCAGCAAGTGAGCCTGGTGAAGAATGAAGGCGGCATTGTAAAGGGCCAAGTGAAGGAGTTGATGGTTTTTGAAGGCTTGGGCAAGGAAAAGATCAAGCACGAAGTGGGTTGCGGCGAGATCGTGGCCATCATGGGCCTGGAGAGCTTCGACATTGGCGACACCGTCGCCGATGCGGAGAACCCCGAGGGCCTGGCCAAATTCAAGGTGGACGAACCCACCATGAGCATGCTCTTCACCATCAACAACTCGCCGTTCTTCGGCCGTGAAGGCCAATTTGTAACGAGCCGCCACGTGCGCGACCGCCTCTTCAAGGAGATCGAGAAGAACCTGGCCATGCGCCTGCAGGAAACCGACAGCCCGGACCGCTTGCTGGTGTTCGGCCGCGGCATTTTGCACTTGAGCATCCTGGTGGAGACCATGCGCCGCGAAGGCTATGAGTTCCAGTTGGGGCAGCCACAAGTGCTGTACAAGGAGATCGACGGCGAGAAGCACGAGCCCATTGAGCAGCTCACCGTGCAAGTTCCCGACCAGTTCAGCAGCCGCGTGATCGACCAGGTGACGCGCCGCAAGGGCGAGATCCTGAACATCGAGCAGAAGAGCGACCGCACGGTGCTGGAGTTCGCCATTCCGGCGCGTGGCATCATCGGCCTGCGCAACACCCTGCTCACGGCCACCGAGGGCGAGGCGATCATTGCGCACCGCTTCAAGGGCTACGAGCCGTTCAAAGGCCCCATTGCCGCGCCCCGCCCGGGCTGCATCGTCAGTGCCGAAACCGGCACCGCGATCGCCTATGCGATCGACAAGCTGCAGGACCGCGGCAAGTTCTTCATCGATCCGGGCGAGGAGGTGTATGCCGGCCAAGTGATCGGCGAAAGCCCCAAGCCCGGTGAGGAGCTCGCGGTGAACGTGATCCGCGTGAAGAAGCTCACCAACATGCGCGCCAGCGGCAGCGACGACAAGACCAACATCGCACCCGCCGTGAAGTTCAGTCTGGAAGAGTGCATGGAGTACATCACCAGCGATGAATACCTGGAGGTGACGCCCAAGAGCCTGCGGATCCGCAAGATCCTGCTGGACGAGAACGCGCGGAAGAAGGCTTCGAAGGCGGTGGTGGCGTGATCAACGCGGAGGACCTGTGCCGCCGCGCCTGCCCTGCAGCTTGGGTTGAACCTCGAAGCGCTTCACGAAGTTGAGGCGGATGTTTCCCACGCTCCAGTAGAAGTTGCTCCGATCATCGATCAAGTAGCCGATGTTCTCCTGGTTGAACGAAAGTCCGATGTAATGGCGGGCAAAGTTGTAACCCCCCCCGGGGGGGGATTGCCCATGCCAGCCCAGTCCGGCCACGGTCTTTAATTCCTCGCGCCCCACCTGCCCGGCAGTGGTTGCGCGTTGCAGGCTGAGCCCGCCGCCCACCACCACTGAGCCTGTGAGGAACAGATGCTCGCGGATCACCAGGGTATAGGCATAGCCCGCATTGGGGCCGAGGTCCAGGAATCCGCCCCGGCGCAGGTGCAGACCGTCGTCAAATTGCGCGGCAAGTTGCGTTGGGACGGTGGAGGAATCCGCCCGCAAGTGGAAGTAGGTGATGTAGCCGCCGGCCAGGATGGAGCCCTGGCTGCGGCGTTGCCAAGCATCCTGGTTGAAGGCCGCACGGTAGCTGAAGCGTTTGTTGTTGAACACGTGCACGGTGCTCGCCCCGATGTTGAACTGCGTGAGGTCCGGGCGGGTGGGATAGACGGTGGACTGCTTCCAACCGAGTTCCTCCTTCGTGTATGAACTGATGTAGTAGCCGCTGAAGCGTTGCAGGAAAAGATTGGTGGCCCAACGCTTGGTGTAGATGTTGGCCTGCGCGTCCAGGTAGCGCGTTTCACCGCGCTTGTCCTGGTCCTTGTTGACGCCTGGGATGCCTACGCCGATGTTGAGCGTCAAGGAACGGTAGCTGGCGCCCACACCGAAATTGATCTTGTTGTTGGGCCGGTAGATCAGGGCTTTGACGTGCCGGAAGCCCCCGAGCCGCATCTTGTTGTACTTGGTACTGGCGTACAACCGGGCGGTGAGTATGTGGGAATAATCCCGGACATACAGGCTGTCAAAGTGGTCCTTGCCAGCGGTGCGTTGCGCGGAAGCGGACATGGAAAGCAAGGCCGGGAAGGCCGAGGCCAAGGCTCTCCATGCAATGCTGCGCCCGATGCTGCCCATGTGTGCAAAGGTCGCCCCGGTGCACTGTTCGGAGGTGGATCATTTTACAACCGGTGAACCGTTTGCCGGCCGGTGTGTACGGCAACATGTTCCAATCACCCGATCAACCTCCACACCATGAAAATGCCCACAACCTTCTCCGTGGCCCTCGCGGGCCTGTGCACAATTCCCGTTGCGCATCTGTCCTTCCATGGCGCACCGGAAAGGTGCTGCATCGACCCGGTCGGCGCACAGGCCCCCCAAGGCTGCGTGTTCAAGACCGTGTATGAGGGCGAGGGCCTGGACCCCGCCTTTGTGCTGAAGACGCCCGCCGAAGTGCTGGCCTCGGAGAACCACGCGTACAGCTGGCTGGTGGCCGCTCAGAACGGCGACGGTGGTTTTGCGGCAGGCCAACATGCGCGGCAGGATGTGATGGACCCGCACTTGTCCGCCAGTGATCCGGCCACCACGGCCATGGTGAGCATGGCACTGCTCCGTGCGGGCAGCACACCGGTGGAAGGCCGTTTTGCACCCGTGCTTTCGCGCTCCACGGAATTCATCCTGAAGTGCATCGGGGAGGCCCCGCAGGAAGCGCTGAACATCACCCCGCTCACGGGCACGCAGATCCAGGTGAAGCTGGGGCGGAACATCGACGTGGCCCTCGCCGCTCAATACCTCAGCAACCTCATGGGCCGCATGTCCGCCAACGATCCGCAGCAGGGCCGGTGGCTGAAAGCATTGAACATCTGCACGGCCAAGATCCAGCGCGCACAGTCCGCGAACGGAAGCGTGGAGGGCAGCGGATGGGCGGGCGTGCTGCAATCCAGTTTCGCGGCCAATGCATTGGAGAGCGCACAGCACGCCGGTGCGGAGGTGGACAACAAAGCCTTGGAGAATGCGCGGGCGTTCCAAAAGGGCAACTTCGATGCCAACACCGGAAGCGTGGCCACGGACGCCGCCGCCGGAGTGACGCTCTACGCCGTGAGCGGCAGTACGCGCAGCAGTGCCAAGGAAGCCCGGCAGGCTGAGGAAGTGATGCAACGCGCCAAGAAGGAAGGCCGCGTAAAAGGAGATGCACCGGTAAGTCCCGCCGCGCTGGAACGTGCAGGCCTGAGCCGCGACGAGGCGGAGCGCGTGGGCACTGCCTACCAAGTCTACAACGCCGCCAAGGTGCGGGCGCAGTCCAGTGAAGTGCTCAATGGCTTCGGCAACAATGGCGGCGAGGAGTTCCTCAGCTTCCTTCAGACGGGCGAATCGCTCATCATCAACAAGGACCAAAGCTGGCGCAATTGGTACGATGCCACCACCACCAGGCTCGTGAACATCCAGAACAGCGACGGCAGTTGGAACGGGCACCACTGCATCACCAGTCCCGTTTTCTGCACGGCCACCTCCCTGTTGATCCTCAGCGTGAACAACGACATCGAGGCATTGGTGGCCCAAGGTGCCACAACCGCGAAGTGATCCCGGGGCGAAGCCGGAGGCGGCCCGCATGGATCATCCATGCGGGCCGCCTCCGGCTTCGCATTGGATGCACCAACTTCGCAGCATGCGGATCACAGCCCATGAATTCATCCTGTACGTGAAGGACCAGGCCCTGAGCACCGGGTTCTATCGCGCGTTGCTTGCCCGCGATCCCGTGCTGGACGTGCCGGGCATGACAGAGTTTGAACTTTCCCCGGGATCAAAGTTGGGCTTGATGCCGGAACAGGGCATTGCACGTATCATCAGTGGGCCGTTGCCCCACCCGGCCACCGCGCAGGGCATGCCACGCTGTGAATTGTACTTGCTCGTGGATCACCTCGATACCGCCATGCAACAGGCCTTGGGGGCCGGTGCCTTGGAAGTATCGCCTGCCGCTGATCGCGATTGGGGGCACCGCGTGGCCTACTTTGCCGATCCGGACGGACATGTGATCGCTTTGGCCGGAATTCTGGCGGAATAGAGGAATGTGCCCCTTGAAACGTTTCATGGGAAATATGGAATGCGCCAAGGCCGCGTATTGAACCCACGAACTTTGCGAACCTTGATCATGCATCATTGGCAAATGATCCTCCTTTGGCTGTTGGGCGTCATCGTCCTGCTGGTCGCCGCTTTCCTCACCTACTTTGCCCTTGCGCCGCGCATTGGCGGAAATCCAACGGGCGAACGGCTCCTGCGCATTCAGGCCTCCCCGAATTTCAGGGAAGGCAAGTTCCGCAACGTGGTGGAAACGAACATGGACATCCCGCCGGGAAAGATGGCCGGTGTAATGTGGCAAGTCTTGAAGGGCGGGGAAGACCGTGAGCCGAAGGACACACTGCCCACGGTGGAGCTGGACCGGACGGCATGGGAAGCCGTGCCGGACTCGTCCTTTGCCGTGGCCTGGTTCGGCCATTCATCGCTGCTGATCAAAATGGGCGGCACAACGTTCCTTGCAGACCCCGTGTTCGGTGAGCGAGCCTCCACGTTTTCGTTCGCAGGCCCGAAGCGCTTCAACTACCGGCAACACATGCGGGTGGACCTGCTGCCACCGGTGGATGTCGTGCTGCTGTCCCACGACCACTACGATCACCTCGATCATGAAACCATCCTTCAGTTGAAGGACAAGCGGTTCATCACGCCGTTGGGCGTGGGGGCTCATTTGGAGCGTTGGGGCATTCCGGCCTCCGCCATCACGGAAAAGGATTGGTGGGAGAGCGTGGAGGTGGGCGGTGTGAAGCTCACGCTGGCTCCTTCGCGCCATTTTTCCGGCCGCGGACTGAACAACCGCGCCAGCACCTTATGGGGTTCCTGGGTGGTGGAAGCTGGAAACCGGAAAGTCTATTTCGGTGCTGATTCCGGCTATTCACCCACGTTCAGGGAAGTGGGGCAACGCTTTGGCCCGTTCAATCTGGCCCTGTTGGAATGCGGCGCGTACAATGAACTCTGGCGCAGCATCCACATGATGCCCGAGGAAGTGGCCCAAGCCGCCGCAGAGTTACAGGCACGCGTGCTGATGCCCATCCACTGGGGCAAGTTCAACCTGGCCATGCATCCGTGGAAGGAGCCGGTGGAACGGCTTACGGCAAAGGCCAATGAACTCGGCATGCCATTGCTCACGCCAAGCATCGGTGCGGTCGTGGTTGACGCGGACCTGTCGCGCTCGGAGCGCTGGTGGGCCGGGTTGGAGTAGAGGGCATCTCCTCAACGAACAAAGCCTCCCGAGGGGGGAGGCTTTGTTCCGGTCGGTGGGAATGATCAGTGCACCACCACCAGTGGAAGCGAAACGGTCCACTGGCCTTTTGCGTCGCGAACGGACACATTGTAGTTGCCGGCGGGGAGCGGGGAAATGTCCAGCCAGCCATCCGCTTTGGGCTTGGCCTCCAGGACGAGCTTCAGTGCAGCGTCCATCACCTGCACGCTTTGGCCCGGTTCAAAACCGCCGATGCGCACCTCGTTGCGTGCAGGGTTCGGATAGAGCTTGATGCTGCCCAGGTCGGTTGCTGCTTGGATGCCCGAGCCGTTCTCCACGATGATCTTCCCTTTCATGCCCATGCCCGCATGCACGGCGCAGACGTAGTAATAGGTGCCCGGGATGTCCAAAGCAAACGTGTGTTCACCGGCGGAATAGTTGAAACCGCCGTTCGGGGCATTCCCGTTGGCGTCCCACGTGGCCTGGTCCACTTCGGTGCAGGTGTGCGGGTTGGACAGGACCAGGTGGATGCTGTCCCCGGCGTTCATGGTGATCAATGCCGGGCTGAACGTGAGGCCCACGTTGGTCAACTCGTGGGTGGCTTGGGCTTGTATCGTGGCGGTGGCCAAAAATGAAGCGCCGAGGAAGAGCAGTCTTCGGTTCATGGGGTTTGGTTGCGTTTGATGCGGACCGGCAGGAAGACGTTACAACGGCATCAATCGTTTACCGGCCGTGAACTGCACGTCCGGACAAATACACTTGTTGCAGGAGGGCCGTGCTTCTTTTGGCGTGGCATTTGCGCGCTGACCTGAAAACCGTGATGCCATGAAATTCCCTTTGATGCCCATGATCGGGATGCTGGTGTTGCTCAGCGCAAACCTTCAAGCCCAGGACAAGCCCCGGCACGAAGTTCCACCCCCGCATTGGATGCAGCTCACGGACAGTGTTGGCCGGGTGGTGGGCCTGCAGGAGGACCAGGTGAAAGGCTGGCAGGAACGCAATGAGCGGTGGAACAGGAAATATGAGGCATTGGGGAAAGACCCGGAGCACAAGCCCACCTATATCAAGCTGCACAGCGCACGGGAGTTCGACCTCAAGGGATTTCTCACAGGCGGACAGTACGATAAATGGCAACAGTTGAACAAGCGCTCACCCCGCTTGGAAGTCCCCAACCCCCCCGGCACAAACATGCCTTCAGACCGCTGATCGGGGAACTTCTTCCACGATCCCACGGGTAGTCGGCAGTACCTTCTTGCCGTCCGGGATACGCTTAAAGCGTATTCACTTTGGCCGCCTCCTTGCGCCTGGGGTCCAGCGGCATGGTGCCGAAGATGTAGTCCCAGAACGGGCTGCTTACACCGAATGCCCCGTCATCGCCGACATAGTGGTGCAGGTTGTGGTGCTTCCAAATGATCCCCAGGAAATTCTTGGGTTGCCTGAAAATGTGCACGGCATAGTGCGCGAGCAGATAGGTGCTGTAGCCAAAAAGGAAGCCGAATGCATAGCCGTTGGGGCCGATGATGAAGCGGAACAGGCTGATGAAGAGCACGGCGAGCACGATGCTCAACAAAGGAGGCATGGCCAAGCGGGCCTTGTCGCGCGGATGTTCATGGTGAATGCCGTGGATCACGTACTGGAAGCGTTTGCCCTTGGGCGTATCGGACGGAATGTGGTAGAGAAAGCGGTGCATCAGATACTCCACCAGGGAGAAGAGCACCATGCCCCCGAGGAAGAAGACCAAAGCCGTTTGCCAGGCGATGTCCAGCTTGGCCACGGAAAACCAAAGTGTGACCGCCCCGGCCGTCCAGAACAGGGCCAAGGGAATGGCGATGTGGGTCTTGGTAAGCGCTTCTAGCACCGGGTTCTTGAAAATCCGGCCGGCACCGGCTTGGGGTTTTGTCTTCAGGGCCATGACGGGGTCAAAATTAAAGCAGGGAAGCAAGAACCGGCCCAAAAGAATAACCGTTGCCGCGCCGGTCCATGCGGCCATGGTAAAGGACCGCGGATTACATTTGCGGCCCTTCTTCGGGAATCGTCCCGTTCAGGGCGTTTAGCTCAGCTGGTTTAGAGCACTACCTCGACAAGGTAGGGGTCGCTGGTTCGAATCCGGCAACGCCCACATTTGGCGGACAAGGGCAACAGTGCACATGGCCAAGCCTTGAGGAACGCTGGTGGAAGAGCTTCATCCAAAGGCCCCTCCTTGGAGCTTGTGAACAAATCCACCCCTTCGATCCTTTACGTACCCAAACCCGGCGTGATCCACACCAACCAAAACCCCATGACCACGAAGAAGATCTCCCTTTCATTGTCTTTCCTGCTGATCTGCGCCGTCGGCGCGAATGCCCAGGAAGACAAAGCCCAGCGTGATGCTGCAACGGCGGCCATGCAAGCCAAGACCGCCGCGGACACCACCGGCAAGCTCTGGACCAAGGGCGGGACCATCCAGTTGAACATGAGCCAAGTGAACCTGACGAATTGGACCGCGGGCGGTTTTAGTTCGGTGAGCGGCATTGCCATGTTCAACGGCTTCGCCAACCGCAAGAAGGGACGCTTTGCGTGGGATAATAGCGCTGCCCTTGCATACGGCCTCTTGGCACAGGACAAGCACGATGCCGTGAAAACGGACGACCGCATCGAGCTGAACACCAAGTACGGGTATGAACTGAAGAAAGCGTGGTACCTGGCGGCCTTGGCCCAGTTCAAAACGCAATTCACCGAGGGCAAGGATGCCGCCACGGATGCGCGCATTTCCGATTTCATGGCCCCGGCCTACCTGCTCATCGGCCTGGGTGCGGACTACAAGCCCAATGACCACTTCTCGGCTTTTATTTCGCCCGCCACGGCCCGGTTCACGTTTGTGGGTGACCAGCAATTGGCCGATGCCGGTGCGTTCGGCGTGGATGCCGCAACGTATGATGCCCAAGGCGTAAAGCTCACCAATGGGGCTTCCAGCCTGTTCGAGTTCGGGGGGTATGTAAGGTTGATGTATACCCACGACTTGGCCAAGAACATCAACTTCCTGACCCGGGGCGACATTTTCACCAACTACCTGAAGGACCCGCAGAACATGGTGGTGAACTGGGAGACGCTGTTCACGTTCAAGGTCAACAACTGGTTCGCCGCCACGCTGAACACGCTCTTGATCTACGACGACAAGGCGCAGATCATGAAACCGTGGGGCGACACCAACGAACAATACGTGGGCAAAGGCACGCAGTTCAAGGAGACGATCGGCCTGGGCATCACGCTCAAGCTCTGATCACCTTAGGGGGAAGGCCCTGTCCCATCGCCGGGGCAGGGCTTTTTTCATGGGCGTTCACCATCAAGGATAGGCGGGTGCCCTGGCCAACGGTTGGAAAAAGCCGTACAGCCATGGATTTCCGGCTTGTACATCCACCGTGATGGAATTGATCCGGGCATACTGCAGGCCGGGGTTCCACGGATATACCCGCAGGCGTGTGCCTTGGCCATTCCCCTGCAGGTCGGCCAATGGGACCGCCACGATGAGCTTGGACCTGCCCGGCCCCGCCTGAACATCGCTGGAACTGTACATCACGGTGCGGTCGCCTTCACGCAGTTCCATCACCAGCTTCAAGCCGCTTTCCGGAGCAGCCCCGGCCACGTCCATGGCCGCCTCAAGAATGTCGTTGCCACCGGCGCCGAGGTCATAAACGGAGCGCTCGAACACCATGCCGAATTCATGGCCTGTCATGTCCCATTCCTTGGGTGCCATGCCCTGCTTCCCGGTGGGCCCAAGCACCACGGGGAGTTCCACCTCGGCTTTCCAGCCTTCACCCAGCACAGCTTCCGGCGCAATGGTGCTGCTGTGCAACCGGTCGTTCAATCCATTGGCGTTCGGCCGCGCGGAGAGCAGGAAGGTCTGTCCTTCCTCATAGTCGTGCCTTGCGGCAAGGAACGGGAATGCACTGCGGATGCGTGCCAATTTCGCGGGTACTGCTCCTGCGGATGCCCCGATGAAGACGGAAGAGGCGTTCGTGGCCTTCATCAAGCTGTCCACGTAAGTGGTGGAGCGGTTCCGCAGGTTGATGTAGGGAACCGTGGCGCTGTCCACGCCCCAGTGGTGCATGTAGAACCCGGGGATCTCCGCGGGCAAGTCCACCAGGGCCAACCGGCCCGGCAGGGAGGAGGCATTGATGATGCCGTGGACGGCGGCCTCATACTTGGAACGGTAGAAGATCGCGTAATGCTGGCGCACGAGGATGAGCGCATGCACCGCGGTGCCTGCGATCAACACCATCAACAGGGCCAATGAGCCTGGCTTAAGTGTTCGCCAGCCGGCGAAGAGCGGGAACACGAGGAAAGGAAAAGAGAACAGCCCCACCGAATACTGGAGAACCGGTGCCCGCCAGATCGAATAACCGTAGCCAACGGCCAACGGCAGCAATCCCAGGGCAAGGCATAAGGGGATGAAGGGGCCATGCGTTCCACGGCCATTGGAACGGAAGATCCGGGACCAGCCTGCCAACGCCAGGCCCAGCACGACCACTGCCAGCGGAATGCTGTACTCGAAGATCCAGGCCACGTAATCCGGCAGCCAACCGGGACCCGGAGGGAGCAGCCATTGGCCCACGCCCTTGTAACCGAATTGACGGAGGGTAATGGGCATGTGCGGGGCATAGAGCAACAAGGCGGCCGCGCCAATGAGCAGCATGTGCCTGCGCCGGCCCCGCGGTGCGATCGGCAGAAAACACAACCAGGCCAGAGCGGCAAAGAGCAGCGTGAAATGGTGCGTGTAGGCGCACAGGGCGGCGGCCGCCGCGGCGCCCGCCCAGGAACGGACCCGGTTACCGCCGATGGCGCGGGTGAGCTGGTCCGCCAGTAGCACGCAGGCAAGGGATCCCATGGCGTACGGCCTGGCGATCTGGCCATACATCACCGAGTACTGGATGGTGCCGATGAACGCGATGGAGAGCAACGCGGCGGCAGGCGAGGACCAGGCTGCCGCAAAGCGGTACATGAAGAAGAGCGCGGCCACGCTGAACACGATGAAGGGCAACTTCACGATGGCCTCGCCCATGCCGAAAAGTCCTGTCCAGGCCCATTCGAAAACCTGGGTGCCGGCCGGGTGTGCATCGATGGCCACGCCCTGGGCGATCAAGTCTCCGAAGGATTGGAACCGAAGGCGCAGCAGCGCGCTGATCTCGTCATGCGTGTACGGAATGTGCGGCAAGTTCCAAAGCCTCAATGCGCCCGCCAGCAGCAGCAGGCCCAGCAGCAGCCAGCGTTCGGCCGGGCTGCCGGGCACGACTGCGGACGCGGCCTCCTCCAACCGCTTGCGCCAATGGGGCTGTTCAGTTTCCACGGTCCAGGTCGCGCTTGATGTCCTTTTGCTTCAGGCTTTCCCGCTTGTCGTATGTCTTTTTACCCTTGGCCAGCGCGATCTCCACTTTCACCATGCCGTTCGGGGCGAAGTAACTTCGGACCGGAACGATCGTCACACCTTGGTCCTTCAACTTGCGCTGCAGTTTGTTCAGCTCCTTCCGGTGGAGGAGCAACCGGCGGTCGCGGATGGGTTCATGGGCGAAGTTCTTGGCCTTCTCGAAGGGTTGGATGCGCATGTTGCGGAGGTAGAGGTCTTCGCCGATGAACGTGCAAAAGGCCTCGGTAATGCTGGCATCGCCGAGGCGCAGGCTCTTTACTTCGCTGCCCATCAGCACAATTCCGCATTCGTAGGTGTCGAGGAAGAAGTACTCGAATCCCGCGCGGCGGTTTTTGATCTCGGGCATCACTGGGGCGGCCATGCATGGATCGCCAATGCCTTTTGGCAGCGGCGACGGCGCGAAGATGGCGAATGTGGGCGGCCCGGCTCAGGGCTTTTTGCGGGTTTGGCCCTTGTCGCCGTCCGTCAGGGAGATCCCGTCATCGCCGATGGTCAACTTGCGGGCCTTGTACAATGCGCCCACGGCCTGTTTGAAGGCCTTTTTGCTGATGCCGAACACTTGGTGGATCTCTTCCGGCGAGCTTTTGTCCGTCAACGGCAGATGTCCACCCTGTTGCCTGAGGTGGTTGAGCAGCAGGGCCACATTGGCATCGTTATAGTGCGAATAGCCGATGGGTTGTAGGGTGATGTCCAATTTATGGTCGGGCCGCACTTGCTTCACGTAACCAGGAATTCGGTCGCCGATGGCGAGGTGCCGGAAAACTTCGCTGCCGTGCAGCAAACCCAGGTGGCGGCCATTGACGATCACGGACCAGCCCAACGGGCTGTGGTTGAACACCAGCAGCTGCACTTGTTCATCCTCCGCCACGGTGAGTTCCGCATTGTCCAAGTACCGTTCCACGCGCGTACTGCCGTACAGCCGGTCGGTTTGTTCATCGAGCGCCAAGTACACCACCCAGCACTGCCCTTCCTGCATGGCAGCCCGTTGCTCGGCGTAGGGCACCATGAGGTCCTTTTCCAAGCCCCAGTCCATGAATGCACCCGCATGGCCTGCCGCTTTCACCTTCAAGGGTGCGAATTCGCCCAGGTGCATGAGCGGCTCCAAGGTGGTGGCCACTTGCCGGTCCTCGGAATCACGGTACACGAACACCCGCACAGTGGCGCCAACATCCTTGCCTGCGGGCCGGTACTTGTTCGGGAGCAGCACATCGTTGCCCTCGCCGTCGCCCAGGAAAAGACCGGCGCTGGTGTTGCGCAAGATCACGAGTTCCTGTGTCAGTCCGGTATGGATCACGGTGGTTCCGGTTACTTGCCCCGCGGTGCTGTTTCCTCCGCATCCTCCTTGCGGAAGATGCTTCCGATGGTCTTCCCGATCTTCTGCACGGCATCAATGCCGATGTGAAGCGGTTCCGCATTGAAATCCGAATAGTCCTCAATGCCGTGCTGCTCGCTGAATTGCTGCGGGTAGACCACCACCCGGTTGTTGGCCGCGAAATACTTCTCCATCTTGGCCGGCAGGTTGTCCAATTCCGGTTGGTGCGAAGTGGCCCCCCTGCGTGCCGACACCAGGATAAAGAGGTCTGTTTCCTTGACGCTTCGCGACAGGATGAGGAAATCCTCCCAATCATTGAACGGGCTCACCGACAAGGTCACGTTCTGCTTTGATTTCTCCAAGGCTTTGAGCATGGCCTTGCCCGTGTCGGCGTTGGCATGCACCATCACGGGCACGGTGAGTTCCTTGGCCAGCTGGAAGACCTTGGAGGTCCACAGCTCAAAGCCCTTCTCGAACTCGGCCAGTGGAGGCACGGCGCACACAATGCGCTGGTGCGCCACCAGCGGCTGTTCAAAGCGGCACATCAACACGGTCTTTTCCACGTTCTGCAGGATCGCGGAGAAGTTGTCGCCCAGGAACCGGTTCAGGATGCCTGCCTTTTTGGGCCAGCCCAGCACAATGATGTCCGCCATGATCTCCCGCGAGGTGCGCATGATGCCGCTTGCCGCATTGTGGTCGATGGTGGTCACCACGTTGATCTTCACCTCGGCGGCAGCGGCCTGCTTCACGAACTCGTCCAATTTGTTGCGTGCCTTGAGGATGTTCAGCTCGGCTTCCTCGTTGTTGGAGACCACCGTGAGCACGGAAATGGGCTTGGTGGAACGGCGGTCCTTGATGTAGATGGCGAACTCGATGAGCTTTTCCACGCTTCCGATGCTGTCGCTGGGCACCAGGATGTGCTCGTTCACATGGCTGTCCGTGGGGAGCAGGTCGCTTCCGTCATCCGGGGATTCGATCAGGATGCGCTTGGCGGCGCGTTCGGTGGCGAACGAGGCCACCATGCACGTGACCAGGATCAGCAGGATCGTTCCGTTGAGGATGTTGTCGTCCAGGATGTTTTCACGGTAGCCCACCAGGATCACGGCGAGTGTGGCGGCGGCATGTGCGCTGCTCAACCCGAAGATCAAGCCGCGCTGCGCCTTGGTGTACTTGAACGCAACCTGCGTGAGCCAGGCGGCGAGCCACTTGCCGCACAACGCCACGACGCTCAGGGTGGCGGCCACGATCAGCGCCGTGGGGCCATGGGTGAGCACCTTCATGTTCACCAGCATGCCCACGCTGATCAGAAAGAACGGGATGAAAAGTGCATTGCCGATGAACTCGATCCGGTTCATCAAGGCAGATGAATGCGGGATCAACTTGTTCAGTGCCAACCCTGCCACGAACGCGCCGATGATGGCTTCCACGCCCGCCAGCTCAGCCAGGAAGGCCGCCAGGAACACCACGGTGAGCACGAAGATGTAGTGGGAATGCTTCTCGTTCTCCAGTTTGCGGAAGAACCATTTGGCGATGCGCGGGATCACCAGGAACATGATGGCCGAGAACACCGCCAACGAGGCCGCCAACTTGACCCAGAAGTCCATGTCCAGCGTGCCCTTGCTGTTGCCGATCACCACGGCCAGGATGATCAGCACCGGGAATTCGAAGTTGCGCACCTCACGCCGTTCGAACCAGCCCTGGCCCAGCGGAATGGCGACGGCGGTGATGGCCAGGATCGCTATGGTGATCGCGCCCGTCACCTTCAGCGCCACGCAGGGCGGGCTGGTCAGCGGCGGCAACCGGCTGAACCTGGCCGGCTTCGCCAACGGCGACCTCGTCACCTACCGGGCGCCGGCCACGGCGGGCTGGGCCTGTGGA
>CALMYC010000199.1 GCA_937873385.1 uncultured Flavobacteriales bacterium
GCTGACGCAGCTCCGGGGTGTTGTGCTGCTTGGCCACCTGCGTGGCGATGTACAGACCTTCCATCCAGCCGCCGCTCACCATCAGTGCGCTGATGTTGTCACGGCCGTTTTCCTTCAGGTAGGCATCCACTTGCCAATAGGTTTCACTGATGATGCTGAGCAGTGAATCGCGGTTGTTGCGGTTCTTTTCCAAGCGGTCCACCACGTCCTGGTTGAAGGCGTTGCTCACGTCGAGCTTTTTGGCCAGCCGCTGCACGCAACTGGTGTACAGCATGCTTTCCTGGGTGTTGTTGTACACGCTGGCGTAGCTGAGGTCGGCCCCGTAAATGCCCAGGTTCAGGGCTTGCTTGCTTGCGGAGGTGTAGTTGTCCACGTGCTTCACGTCGTTCAGGATGCTCTTGTCATAGTCCGCCCCGGCCTTCTTCAACAGTCCTGCCGTTTCCATCGGGGAGGGAATGTTATGGAAGATGTTCTGTGTCCGCTGTGTGCGGATGGTGGTGGTGGAATCCGCTTTGGGGATATTGAGCGTGTCCTGCCGGGGTTGGTCCCCGCCGCAGGAGGCCAGGGCCAGTGCGGCGGTTGCGGCACAGATGAGGGAGTACGTGCGCATGGGGCGTTCTTCGGGTTGATGGGCGGGGTAAAGGTGCCGGTTCAGCTTGGAGCCGTCAGTGTGCCTCCAGCCAGTTTTTCCCCACGTTCATGTCAACAACGAGGGGTATGGCCAGCTCCAGGGCTCCTTCCATCAGCGCTTTTACGTGTTCGCGCACGGCAGGTTCCTCTTCCAAGTGGCAATCGAACACCAGTTCATCATGCACCTGCAGCAGCAGTTTGCTGCGCAGCTTCCCACGCTCCAGCCATGCGTGGATCCGGTTCATGGCCACCTTGATGATGTCCGCCGCGGTGCCTTGCATGGGCGCGTTGATGGCCACGCGCTCCGCGGCGGCCCGCACGGTGTTGTTGCCGCTGAGCACATCGGGCAGGTAGCGCCTGCGCCCCATCAGGGTCTGCACATAGCCGTGCCGCCTGCAGAAGGCGATGGTCTCGTCCATGTATCCCTTTACGCCGGGAAATTGGGTGAAGTACCCGGTAATGATCTCCTGCGCCTCCGCCCGTGAAATGCCGAGGTTCTGGCTGAGGCCGAACGCACCCTGCCCGTATGCGATGCCGAAGTTCACGGCCTTTGCCCGGCTGCGCTGCTCCCGGGTCACTTCCGCAATGGGCACATGGAACACTTGGGCCGCAGTGGCCGCGTGGATGTCCAACCCTTGGCGGAAGGCTGCCTGCATGTTCGGGTCACCGCTCATGTGCGCGATGATGCGCAGCTCGATCTGCGAATAATCCGCGCTGAGCAGGCCGTAGTGTTCATCGCGGGGCACGAAGGCCTTGCGGATCTCGCGCCCCTTTTCGGTGCGGATGGGGATGTTCTGCAAGTTGGGCTCGTCGCTGCTCAGGCGGCCGGTGGCGGCCACAGCCTGCCGGTAGTTGGTGTGAACCCGCCCATCGGCGGGATCCACGGCCAGTGGCAGCGTGTCCACGTACGTGCTCTTCAGTTTGCGCAGGCTGCGGTAGTCCAGGATCAACGGGATCACCGGATGTTCGTGGGCCATGGCACTCAGGATGTCCTCGCTGGTCTGGTACTGGCCGGTACGCGTCTTCTTCGGCTTTTCGCCGCCCAGCTTCAGCGTTTCAAAGAGCACATCGCCCAACTGCTTCGGCGAATCGATGTTGAACGGAACGCCGCACGCTGCGGTGATCTGGTCCTGGAGGGACAGGATGGCCTCGCCCAATTCCGTGCTGAACGCGTTCAGTGCCTTCACGTCCAGGCGGATGCCTTCGCTTTCCATGTCCGCCAGCACCCGCACCAAGGGCATTTCCACTTCGGTGAAGAGCTGGACCTGGTCCTTCTCCTTCAGTTTGGGCGCGAGCCGTTCGTACAACTGCCAGGTGATGTCGGCATCCTCCGCAGCGTATTCCGCGGCCAGTTCCACCGGCACTTCGCGCATGGTCCTTTGCTTCTTTCCGGCAGGGCCGATCAGGTCGGTGATGGGCTTGGGCCGGTAGTGCAGCAGCGTCTCGGCCATGTAGTCCATGCCGTGCCGCAGGTCCGATTCCAGCAGGAAGTGTGCGAGCATGGTGTCGAATTGCGGACCTGCGATGCGCACGCCGTACCGGTCCAGCACGCGCATGTCATACTTGATGTTCTGCCCCACCTTGGTGATGTGCGCATCCTCCAGTGGACCGCGGAACCGCTCCAGCACGGCCAGTGCGGCACCACGGCCCGCTGGTACCGGGACATACCAGCCCGTGTGCGCCTTCCAACTAAAGGAAAGCCCCACCAGTTCCGCTTGCTGAAGGTCCAGTGCATCCGTCTCCGTGTCGAGACAGAATGCCTCCAGCCCGGCCAATTCCAGCGCCAGGGCGGCTTGATCCTCGGCAGTGGCCGCAACGCGGTAATGGTGCGGCACCGTGGAAAGATCGCCCAGGGCCGTTCCCCCCTGACCTTCATTACTTCCCCCGCTTCCCTCACCTCCATGCCCGCTGAACAGGTCCGGCTGCTGCTTAGGCGCCACCTTCGTCCGCACTGGCGTGGGTTCCGCTGCCGCTTCCCCGCCCAGCACCGTTTTCAGCAGTGTGCGGAATTCCAGCTCTTCGAAGACCTCGCGCACCTTCGCCTCATCGGGCGGGTCCAAGTGCAGGGCTTCATGGTCCAGTTCCACGGGTACATCCGTGATGATGGTGGCCAGTTGTTTGCTCATGCGACCCTGCTCGGCATAGGCGATCACGTTCTCCTTCTGTTTGCCCTTCAATTGGTCAGCGCCCTCCAGCACGCCCTCCAGGCTGCCGAACTGCTGCACCAGTTTGATCGCCGTTTTTTCACCGATGCCCGGAATGCCGGGAATATTGTCCACCGCATCACCCATCAACCCCAGGATGTCGCGCACCTGGTCGGTACGCTCAAGGCCCCAGCGCTCGCACACTTCCTTGGGTCCCAGCACCTCCGGCTGCGCGCCGCTTTTGCCCGGCTTGTACATCAGGATCTGTTCGGTCACCAGTTGCCCGAAGTCCTTGTCCGGCGTAACCATGTAGGTGGTGTAGCCCTCCTTCTCGGCCTGCTTGGCCAAGGTGCCGATCACATCGTCCGCCTCATAGCCGGGGCTGCCCAGTACAGGAACGTTGAATGCCTCGATGATGCGGCGGATATAGGGCACGTTGCTGCGGATGCCGTCCGGGGTCTCTTCGCGGTTGGCCTTGTACTCCGGATGAACCTCCAGGCGGGTGGTGGGCGCGCCCACGTCGAATACCACGGCCAGGTGCGTGGGTTTCTCGCGCTTGATCAGTTCCAGCAGGGTGAGCGTGAAGCCGAAGGCCGCGCTGGTGTTGAGGTGTTTGCTGTTGACGCGTGGTGCGCGGATGAAGCTGAAGTAGGCACGGAAGATCAGTGCGTAGGCGTCCAGCAGGAAGAGGCGCTTATCCTCATTGCCGTTGGTGGAGGGAGTGTGCAGGGACATGCGGGGCGTGAAGGTATGGGCGGAAGATTTTTATCAGCGGCGGTGAATGTTTCTGTGAAGGTTACCTTGGCAACTGGAAGGATCCCATTCCAGCTCCGCGCCCGATCAGGTCGGCCACCATCAGGAATTGCTGCTCCAGAGGCATCTTTACCTCCATGCCTTGCGCAGTGCCTCCGGTTGCTTCACAAGTCCGCAGAGGTGTGAGCATGTCATGGTGGGGGCTACCGAAAGGCGGGCGCTGAGCGTTGTTTGAAGTGGCCCGCGAATGATTGTCCGTGAAACGGAAATGCCGCAGGGTGGATGACGGGTTCAATTGCACAGGTCCAATGAAGATAGCCATAACAGGAGCTCACCGGGTTGGGAAGACCACCTTGGCCGAAAAGCTTGCGGAATCACTGACTGACCATGAAGTGATGCAAGAGGCATACTATGAACTTCAGGAACATGGAGCCTCATTTTCCGAGGTCCCGACCATGGATGAGTACATCGATCAATTGGACCATTCGTTGAGGCAGGCGTACAGTTCAACCAGGAATGTCATTTATGACCGATGTCCAATTGATCATTTGGCATATATCCATGCGCTGGATGATCGTATGGACATAAGTGAAAAGTATCACAAGGTGAAAAATGCCGTCAATGAATTGGACCTGCTGATCTTTGTTCCGGTGGAAACCATTGACCGGGTGCCCTGTGGGAAGTCTGACTTGCCATTACTGCGGTTACGCGTCAATGAAATTCTCAACGAATGGGTCACGGCTTTGGATGTTGAGGTCATTGAAGTCAATGGTTCCGTTGAGGATAGGGCTGAAGAGGTGTTGGCCATCGTTCAACGGAATTCCCGCAATTGAATCTTGAACCGGGCCCGCCGTAACTGGCATGTGCAACCATGCGGGTGCCTGGCAACTTCAGCGGAACGTTGCCGGAATGAATGCCTCGGAATTGCGAAGTGGCGGAATTGGGTGATGGACCAAGGCAAGGGCTGCCTTCACCACGGATGCTTACCGCCGGGTACATACGGCCATGTGATGCAGCAGGGATTCCTCCCGGTCCCGATCTGCAATGGGAGGGACGGGCAACATGGCATGGGGCGGTGAAATGGGTTGAAAAGGCCGGAGGCCGCGAGCGAACAGGCACTCGGCAAACAGCTGGGCACCGGGATGGGGCGGCAGCGGGGGAAGCTTGCGACCATGCCCGGTTTTCACGTCATGCCCGATCGCGGACTACGCCAGGCATGCAAGATCCTTTTGGAATGGCCTCCAGAGTGCCCCGTGGCAGCGCCCGGCGGACCAAAGTTGGGGAATGCGGCCATGTGCATTGGCAATTCGCCCGATCGCACTATCTTTGCAGCCGTTTGGACGCGGTGAAGTGAGGAAGAGGGGGCCGCCCCTCTTTTTTGTTCCCGGCCGCGCAACATCCGCATGATCACCAGCCAACAACTGGAAATTGCCCTGCAACGGCAGCTGGAAGGCACCCCCCATTTTTTGGTGGGCGCTGAGGTGCGCCCCGGAGGCAAAGCCGTGGTGGAGGTGGACAACGACACGGCCATCACCCTGGCTGACCTCGGCGACATCAACCAGGGCCTGCGCGACACGTTCGGCGAGGCCTTGGACGATGTGGAGCTCCAGGTGGGCAGCCCGGGACTGGGCAGGCCCTTCAAGGTGGAGCGGCAGTACCGCAAGCACATTGGCAAGCAGGTGGAAGTGGCCCTGAGCGATGGCAAACAGGTGACGGGCCTCCTGGAGGACTATGCACCCGAAGCCTTGACCCTGCGGATCCTGCAACCTTCGAAGATCAAGGGCCGGCTGCCGAAACTCGCGGACGAAACCACGGTGATCCCCATCACCGGCATCAAGACCACACAAGCCTCCATAACAATCAAATGACCGTGCAATGAGCACAGTGAACCTCATCGAATCCTTCGGGGAATTCAAGGACCTCAAGAACATCGACCGGGTGACCATGATGGGCATCCTGGAGGACGTGTTCCGCGGGGTGGTGAAACGCAAATACGGCGAAGAGGCCAAGTTCGACATCATCATCAACCCGGACAAGGGCGACCTGGAGATCTGGTTGAACCGCGAGATCGTGGCCGATGGCGAAGTGGAGGACGAAGGCAGGCAGATCGCCCTCCGGGAGGCCCTGAAGATCGAGCCCGATTTCGAAGTGGGCGAGGAAGTGAGCCAGGAAGTCAAGATCAACGACTTCGGGCGGCGAAACATCCTTTCGCTCAAGCAAAACCTCCAGAGCCGCATCATGGAGCTGGAGAAGGACCACATCTACACAAAGTACAAGGAGCGCGTGGGCGAGATCATCACCGGGGAGGTGTACCAGATCTGGAAACGCGAAACCTTGGTGCTGGATGACGAGGGCAATGAGCTGATCATGCCCAAGGACCAGCACATCAAGACGGACTTCTTCAAGAAGGGCGACACCGTGCGCGCCGTGGTGTGGAAGGTGGAAATGCGCAACAACAGCCCAGTGGTGCTGCTCTCGCGCACGGCACCGGAATTCCTGGAGAAGCTCTTCGAGCAGGAAGTGCCTGAAGTGGCGGACGGCCTGATCACCATCAAGCGCATTGTGCGCGAACCCGGTGAGCGCGCCAAGGTGGCCGTGGAAAGCTATGATGACCGCATCGACCCGGTTGGCGCCTGCGTGGGCATGAAGGGCAGCCGCATCCACGGCATTGTGCGCGAGTTGCGCAACGAGAACATCGACGTGATCAACTACACCGCAAACGAGCAGTTGCTGATCCAGCGTGCGCTCAGCCCGGCCAAAGTGGGCGAGATCAAACTGGACGAGGCCAACAAGCGCGCCGAAGTGTACATGAAGCCCGACCAAGTGGCGCTGGCCATCGGCAAGGGCGGGCACAACATTAAGCTGGCGGGCAAGCTCACCGGATACGACATCGATGTGTACCGGGACAGCGACGAGGTGACCGACGACGTGGACCTCGACGAGTTCAAGGACGAAATTGAGCCCTGGATCATCGAGGCGCTCAAGGGCATCGGCTGCGACACGGCCCGCATGGTGGTGGAGATCCCCGCGGAGGAGCTGGCCAAGCGCACCGACCTGGAAGAGGAAACCGTGGCGGAGGTGCTGAAAGTGCTGAAATTGGAGCTATCGAAATAAGGTGGACCACCGCCAAGTGAACGGACGGCGAGAGGGCAAACAAGGAACAGGCGAATGACCGAAACTGCAGGAAAGACGGTACGATTGAGCAAGGTGACCCGGGATTTCAACCTCGGCGTGCATACCGTGGTGGAATTCCTGGCAGCGAAGGGCCATGCGGTGGAGGCATCGCCGAACGCGAAGATCCCCGGCGACCTGTACGCCTTGCTTGAAAAGGAATTCGGGCAGGACAAGGCGGAGAAGGAAGCCAGCAAGCAGGTGATCCAGGAACGCCAGGAGCGCGAGGTGGTGGCACTGGCCAGCGTACCGGAGCCTGTGGTCGTGCCCGATGCACCGCCCCCGGCAGTGCCCCAGCCGGAAGCACCCGCTGCCGCCGTGCCG
This sequence comes from uncultured Flavobacteriales bacterium, assembly GCA_937873385.1. Taxonomy (GTDB): domain Bacteria; phylum Bacteroidota; class Bacteroidia; order Flavobacteriales_F; family PHOS-HE28; genus PHOS-HE28. Next base: position 7,023 of record CALMYC010000199.1, read on the forward strand.
GAAGCACCCGCCGAAGCACCGAAGCCCGGCAAACCCGCCAAGAAGAAGGAAGATGCCCCTCCGGTGCCGGAGGAGGCAACGAAGCAGGAACCCGCCCCCCTGGCCAAAACGCAATACGTCACCGGCCCAAAAACCGTGGGGAAGATCGACCTGGAGGCCGGCAGGAAAGGAAAGGCGCCAAAATCGGAACCACCCGCGAAAGCCCCGGCTCCGTCCCGCGCGCCGGTTGCTGAAACGCCGAAGCCCGCAGTGGAGGTCCCGGTGGCGCCAGTTGTTCCCGTGGCCCCACCGGTTGAGCCGGAAACCATCCGGGTCAATGTGGAGAAGTTGGCCGGCCCCAAGACCGTGGGCAAGATCGAGCTTCCAAAGGAACGCGAGCGCAAGCCCAGCGAGCGCGACTTGGACCGTGGAAGGCGCAAGCGCATTGTAAAACCCGGCCCCGTGAACGTGGGCCGCGTGGTGCAGCAGGAGCAGCGCAATGCTCCTCCCGGAAAACCCGGCGAGCTCGATGAGAACGCCGTGAAGCGCAAAGTGAGTGAAACCCTCGCGCGCCTGACCGGTGGAGGCAGCAAGGGGCGCGGGGCCAAACGGAAAGGGGACAAGCGCCAGGAGCGCTACCTGCGCCGCGAGGAAGAATTCCAGGCACGCCAGTTGGCCGGTCGCACCATCAAAGTCACCGAATTCGTTACCGCGAGCGAACTGGCCTCCATGATGGACGTGCCCGTCACCGACATCATCAAGGCTTGCTTCGCACTGGGCATGATGGTGAGCATCAACCAGCGCCTGGACGCCGAAACCCTCAGCGTGATCGCCGAGGAATACGGCTTCAAGGTGGAATTTGTCGGCGCGGACGTGCAGGAAACCGAAGTGGAGGAGGCCGATAACCCGGACCGGTTGGAACACCGCGCCCCCATCGTCACCGTGATGGGCCACGTGGACCACGGCAAAACCTCCCTGCTGGACCATATCCGCAAGGCCAACGTCATCGCGGGCGAGGCCGGCGGCATCACACAGCACATCGGGGCCTACAGCGTTACCTTGGAAAACGGCAAGCGCATCGCCTTCCTGGACACTCCCGGCCACGAGGCGTTCACCGCCATGCGTGCGCGCGGTGCGCAGGTCACCGACATCGCCATCATCGTGATCGCGGCGGACGACAGCGTGATGCCGCAAACGCGCGAGGCCATCAACCACGCACAGGCTGCCGGCGTGCCCATGGTCTTCGCCTTCAACAAGATCGACAAGCCTGGTGCCAACGCGGACAAGATCCGCGAACAGCTCAGCCAGATGAACATCCTCGTGGAGGAATGGGGCGGCAAATTCCAAACCCAGGAGATCAGCGCCAAGAAAGGCACCGGCATTGAGCAATTGCTGGAGAAGGTGCTGCTGGAGGCGGACATCCTGGACTTGAAGGCCGACCCCGGCAAGCGCGGCACCGGCGTGGTGATCGAAAGCTCGCTGGAAACCGGTCGCGGCTACGTGGCCACCCTGTTGGTGGAAGGCGGCACCCTGCGCAAGGGCGACGTGCTGCTCGTGGGCCAGTACAGCGGCCGCGTGCGCAACATGTTCAATGAGCGCGGCCAAGCCGTTGCGGAGGCCGGTCCCTCCGTGCCCGTGTCCATCCTTGGCCTGGACGGCGCGCCCAACGCGGGCGACCGCTTCCAGGTGATGGAAGACGAGCGCGAAGCGCGCCAGATCGCCACGCGCCGCCAGCAGTTGCAGCGCGAACAAGGCATCCGCACGCACAAGCACATCACCTTGGACGAAATCGGCCGCCGCCTCGCCATCGGCGACTTCAAGGAACTCAACGTGATCGTGAAGGGCGACGTGGACGGTTCCGTGGAAGCCTTGACCGACTCGCTGCTCAAGCTCAGCACCGAGCACATCAAGGTGAACGTGATCCACAAGGCCGTGGGTCCCATCGCCGAAAGCGACGTGCTGCTGGCCTCCGCCTCCAACGCCATCATCGTGGGCTTCCAGGTGCGGCCCACCGTGGGCGCGCGCAAGCTGGCGGAGAACGAGGAGATCGAGATCCGCCTGTACTCCATCATCTACGATGCCATCGAGGAGCTTAAGCAGGCCATGGAAGGCATGCTCGCCCCGAAGGAGGAGGAGAAGGTGATCGGCACCGCCGAGGTGCGCAACACCTTCCGCATCAGCAAGGTGGGCACCGTGGCCGGCTGCTACGTGCTGGAAGGCAAGATCACCCGCAACAGCAAGGTGCGCCTGATCCGCGAAAGCATCGTGGTGTACACCGGCGACCTCAGCGACCTCAAGCGCTTCAAGGACGATGTGAAGGAAGTGACGCACGGCTACGAATGCGGCCTGAGCATCAAGAACTTCAACGACATCAAGGTAGGCGACCACATCGAAGCCTTTGAGATGGTGGAGGTGAAGCGGACCTTGGCGGATTGAGATTGTGTTTGGTGAATGGGGTCCCGACTTGTCCAAGTCTTGGAATGACAATACAACCATGAGGTTTGACGCAGGTTACGGAAGGACCATAGTCTCCAATTTGCCATACTAAGCCCGGATTGCTTACGCTGGCAACGGGCTATTGCCTCGTGAATGTGATCTGTGATGCGAGGTGAAAGTGACTATCTTCCCACAAGGACCGCGGCTGTGGGCTGAATTTTTTCGATAGCAGACCCTGAAAGGGTCGTACAGCGTAGAAAAACCAATTGGCGGTGTACCGACCCTGAAAGGGTCGCACAAATGCAGGTCGGCGTTAGGATTCCATCGAAGCCCGATTGCTGTGTGACCCTTTCAGGGTCAACGAAACCAGCTATTCATATATGCTACGCTCTGAGACCCTTTCAGGGTCTTCTTTAGCCCCTGAACCGAGGTGCCATACTAATTGGACAAGTCAGAAATGGGGTGACAGGTGAATAGTGAACGGTGACTGGGGCCACCTGCCCTTTGCTGCTGCCTCCAACCCGCTGCGGCAGCAGCGCCATTCGGAACACTACTCCACCACCAACCGCAGCACCCGCACCGCATGCGGTGACAGGATGCGCACGGCATAAGCGCCCCGCGCCAATTGCGCGGTGGGCCAACTGGCCGGTTCTCCGGCCAGGTTCAGTTTCATCGTTTGCACCACGCGACCGCGTGCATCCAGCACGGTGATGGATACCAGCCCCAAGGGCGGTGCCTGCAAGTACACGTGGTCCTTGGCCGGGTTGGGCCACAAGCGCCACAGGGTGGCATCCTGCTCCAGCACGGCGGTGGGAATGCCCATGCACTGGCAGTTCACGTCCAGCGTATCGTTCACCGTCCAGGCCAAGCCGTCATCGCAGGGGCTGCCAATGGTGCCGGGTACATCGGGGCAAGCATCCCCGGCCACGGTCACGTAGCCCGGTATAGAATCGCAGCTCAGCAGGCTGTCCAAGGGATTGCCCAGCCCGTCGCCATCGGCATCGGCATACCACGGGAAAGGGCCGGGGGTTTCGGTAACGGTGACCACGGCAAGGTCACCACAAGGAGAATCCGATCCGACCCCATACTTGAAAATCCAAGTGAAATTGCCAAAGAACTCATCGGGGTCGTAGATACCGTTGGAAGGGTCGCCTAGCGCGTATATCCATGATCCTCCTGGTTCGGCATTGGGACCCAGCAAAGGGAACAAATCCACGGGATCCGAATCAGAACAGATTTGGATGGAGGCATCCATTCCTGCGTAATGGCTTGGATAGTCTTTTATAAAAACCCGTAGTCGATCACATCCATTGGGAAGGTTATAGAAAAACGTTCTACTGGAATCAATTACGGGTTGGTATATCCCATTTACCGGATTGCCATCAACCAACCATGAGCCACCATCTACCATATAATCCGAATAAACTTCATTGAGATTGATCTCATCATGTTCCCCACAGAGGTTTAATTGGAAATAATTCATCGGCGTATATGGGTCGATATAATCGGCAGTTGCGCTTCCGCACGCATTTGTTACATAAAGTGTATTAATTTGGTTAGGCAAACCATATAGGACCCACTCCGGACCTTCCGAAGGCCAGTATCCGTTCCAGTAATAGCTTAAGCACGGACCAGTAACTTCATTCATTTCGGCCTGCACTAAAATCGTATCACCCAAGCAGGCCCCTGGTGCGCTTATCGAGAGTATCTCAGGTGGCACGCAATTGGCCAACCCAGCGGTGTCCAACTGTACAGGATAATAGGCCGAATCCAACCCACAACTGCTCGTGGCTAGTACCTTGTACAGGCCCTCTTGGGGAGGAGCCAGCCAAGCGCTGTCCCCAGTGGCCACCACGGATCCGTCAGGGGCAATCCACTCGAAGTAAGGCGGCGGCATTCCACTGCCTTCTACGCGCAGTGCAAAGGGGTTCAGGTTGCAGATCTGGTTGGGCGCACCGCTGGATACCAGGGAGATTTCCGGCGGCAGGCAGAGCATGTCCGGGGTCAATTCCAAAGACAGCGTATCGTTTCCGCATGGGCTGAGCAGGATGAAATAATAGGTTCCTGGAGTTGCCGTCATGCTCATGCTTGCGGGGTCGGGCCTCACGTGAATAGTGCCTAATGGATCGATCCAATTATAGTAGAGGCAACTTCCGGTACCGAACGTATGCAAGCGCACCAGGTCAGCCGCAGGCGGGACCACTTCAAACCAGACCGAATCGATATGGGCTGGTGTGCAAATGTTGGTATCCACGGGAGCATAAGACGTATCCATGGCGATGCCGCAGGCATTGCTGATGGTAACCACATACGGGCCGGGCATGCCATAGGCTAAAACACCTTGGGGGCCATAGCCGATCAAAGCTCCCTCAGGAGAGGTCCAACTATAATCCAGGTCAGTGCCCGTGGCCACCACACTGAACCCAACGGGTCCCATGGCGCATGCAGCTACACTGTCCACCTGCATGGATTGGATGGCCGGGGGAACACAGCCCGAACAGTCCCCTTCAGTGATCGGCGGCGAGGTAATCACGCCGGTGACGTCGCTTCCGCCCACGGAGAAATAATAATCCAGGTTGTTCATGCCGGTGTACGCGTTCTGCACGATGGCAATATGGCGGCAGCCGCTGAGTTCACGGATGCGAACCCCGCACAGCACGGTGCCGTTGGTATCAATGGGGCAGATGTCTCCCATGTTCCGTTCACCGGTCATGACCAAAGGGAAGTAACGGTACGCACCGATATCCTGTGTGCCGACATAGTTGTACACCGGAAACACGCCGCATGAATGCCGCACATCACTGTTGTTGGCCACGCCGCCACTGGCCAATTCCCAACGCAGGGTGAAAACGGCGCTTGGGAGATATGTGAAGACCCCGCTGGTGGCTGTAGCTCGCACCTCGAAGGAATCCGGCACCGCCGTGGGCACCAGGCTCAAGTTGATCTGCTGGGCGGAAAGACGCACGCCCAGCAAACCGGAGAAGGTTAACACAAGCAGGGCGGGAATCCGGGAATTCATGCAGACAGGACTTGGCCAAATCTACGAAAAATCCAATGTTCCGGAAACGGCTTATCTTGCGGCGGGTGGGTGATCCCGACCCGGACCAGCCCTTTCAAGCAATACCTCTCTTGTAATGTGTCATTCAGATCAAATCCGGAAAATCCTGTCAATTTTCGTGATTACAGTGGCCAGCGTTCTTGTCAGCAATAGAGTGGCCGCGCAGCCGATTACCCCGGCGCGTAATGCCTCGATCATGGTGAATGCCACAGTGACATCAAGCCCAGTCCGGGTCAATCTTAGCTGGCCGGCATGGCCGGCTGCCACACAATATGACATTTACCGTAAGTTGCGTTCATCGACCAATTGGAGCACATTGACCAGTATTACCAACAATGCAGGCTCAGCAACAAGCTATCAAGATGCAAGCATTTCATCAAACACTGAATATGAGTACAAGGTTATCAGAACAAGTCCGGGAAAGGTTGCCAGTGGATACATAGCATCCGGTATCAATGTCACGCCGGATGTGCTAATCGGGAATGCGGACCACTACATGGGGAAGATCATATTGGTCACTTGGGAGGGCATCGCTGATGATCTATCCTTGGAGCTGGCCACGCTGCGCAGTGACCTGCAAGCGGACGGATGGGTGGTGCTGGAGCACAATCTGGACGGCACCGAATCCGTTGCCGATGTCCACGCCCAGATCGTTGCGGATTACAACAACGACCCAAGCCATGTCAAGGCGGTGTACTTGCTGGGCCACGTGCCGGTGCCCCATAGTGGCAACATGGCTCCTGATGGTCATGGAGACCATTGGGGGGCCTGGCCCTGTGACGGGTATTACGGGGAAATGAACGGCACTTGGACGGACAATACGGTGAACGTGACCAGTTCGCAGAACACGCGCAACTACAATGTTCCCGGCGATGGCAAGTTCGACCAAAATATCTTTCCGAGTGCGGTGGAACTGCAAGTAGGCCGCTTGGACTTGAGTGAGCTGGACAATGCCTTTTTTTGGTCATCTGAGGCTTCACCGCCTTTGGATGAGCAACTCTACATGGATCGTGCACATGCCTTCAAGACCAAACAATTCATACCGGATTTTGAGGGCGTGGTGTTCGACAACTTCAGGGACACGTTGTATGACTTGAGATTCGCTGCAAACGGATACCGCAATATCGGGGCTTTGGTCGGCTACAATAGTCCGGCTTACACGGACGAGACACCTACCTCCAATGCAGCTTGCACTTCCACCAATATCTACTCCTTCGGAACCTACATTACCGGAGCCAATAAATTGTGGAGCTATGCCTGCGGCGGTGGTTCGTGGGGGTGTGCAGCGGATGTGGGCAGTACAGACAACCTTGCACAAGGCTTGATGGACATGAACAGCGTGTTCAACATGAGCTATGGCAGCTATTTCGGTGATTGGGACCACGATGGCAGCTTCCTGCGTTCCCCTTTGGTAAAGGGAAATGCGCTCACCAATGTCTGGGCGGGCGTGCCCAATTGGTGGTTCCACACCATGGGCATGGGGGAACCGATCGGCCGGAGCGTGCTGATGACCATGAACAACCAAGGTGGGTCCCCATTGTACACGCCGCAATCTGGCGACGGCAACACCGCGAATTGGACCCAAACCGCACTGATGGGCGACCCCACGCTCCGCATGGTGATGGTGGCACCACCTTCGAACGTGCAAGTCACGAACGTTTCCAATAAAGCCGCTTTCTCATGGACTGCGTCCCCGGACATCGCAATAGGGTCAGGCAATGGCTACAACGTATATGCCTTCAATGACCTCGGAGAGCCTGTGAAGATCAACTCCGCCCTGATTACTTCAACTTCATTTGCCAGCACTCTTGATTTCTCATACACCGAGCGGTATATGGTCCGGGCCGTGAAGCTCCAAACATCGAAGACCGGTACTTATTGGAACCTGTCCCTGGGGGCCTTCAATGCAATGACTTCATTGGAGGCCAAGGTCTTTTTGGGCGGTCCCTACAATGCGGGAACAGGAACTATGAATGACGAGTTGAGGCAGCATGACCAATTGCCGACCAATGAGCCCTATTCCGCATTGGACCCGGCCACGAATGATGTGTGGCAACCCGTTGGGGGCGGAGGTGAGATTGCGGATGCTTCGGTCTTCACAAATAGCGGCCCAAACGCAATCGTTGATTGGGTGCTGCTCGAGGTGAGGTCAACCGCAACATTCAATGTAATCGCCTCCCAATGTGCCTTGCTGCAACGGGATGGTGATGTGGTGGGAACCGATGGGCATAGTCCGGTACGTTTCAATTTGACTTCGGGCAGCTATCATGTATCCATCCGCCATCGGAACCACTTGGGCTGCATGTCTTCCTCGACATACACCTTCAATGGTTCCACTGTTTCCGTGGATTTCACTAACCCATCAACCTCCACCTGGGGTACGAATGCCCAGAAAACGATCGGGAGCGTTCATGCACTTTGGCCTGCGAACTCCTATTTCGCAGATCATGTGGTGAAATATACCGGGGCGAACAACGACCGTGATGCCATTCTAAACAGACTCGGTGGCACCGACCCCAACGCCACGGTCACGAATATCTATGCCGTGGAGGACGTGAACATGGACAATGTGGTGAAGTACACCGGTGCGGGCAACGACCGGGACATCATCCTGCAAACAATCGGGGCAAGTGACCCCACTGCTGTGCGCGTTGAGCAGTTGCCTTAAAGCGCCTCAAAAAGGGCTGGAGTTTCACTGCGCCGTGCCCGGCAGCCTCGGCGGCTCAATCTGGTCCGGCACCACATAAAGCCCAGGGAATTCCCCGCGCAGCGTTTCCCGCAGGTTTTCCGCCTCCACGCGATCGCGCAGGTCGCCCACGCGCACCCGGAAGTTCGGGGCCAGGTAGCTGAGGTAGGCGGGGATGTCCGGGTGCTGCACCAAAAAAGTGCGGCGCAGGGTTTCCGCTTGGGAACGATCGCCGAGGAAGATCTGCACACGGTAGCCGTCCAAGGGCTTCCGGTGTGAACCATAATCCGCCATCAAGGCTTTGATCTGCGCGCTTTCGGCAAGGGTCACTTTGCCCGGAACCAGAACACTGTCGTGGCCTTGGGGGCGGGCATCGGCAGCTTTCAAGCTGTCCGCATGGCCCGTCCAAGGAGTGAACAGGCGGCCATTCTGCTGGGTGAGGCCCGGCTTGGACAGGAAAAGCAGAAGGATGAAAGAGAGGTAGCGCATGCGGCGGCCAAAGGTACCGGACGGGGGGCGCTGGGCAACTATCGGGCCGTACGATCGCAGCAATGGAATTTCCAGGTTCAAGGTGCAGCTCGGCCACGCGGCGGGATCTTACACGTCCATGACGGTTGATTTCCCAATGGCACTACGGCTTTGCCGCCGGCCCATGAATTTTAGAATGTTTCTAAATAGGGCATTTCCGCGCCATCCGTTGGCTGTATGGCTACCGCCGTATTGCTCCGCGTCTATTTTTGCGCGGCGATGATCCAAGGTGATCCGCCTTCAAAATTGTCCGGAATGTCCTTTGTATCCAGGCTAATCAACCGCTCGGCCGGGCTGTTCGGTCCTGCCGTCCTTTCAGCCTTCCTGCTGGCCACCACCGCTGCATCCGCCCAGGTGGACCAGGCGCAGTACGACCAGGGAGAAAAGCTTTTCAAGGCCAATTGCGGCAGTTGCCACAAGCCGGACAAGGACATGACCGGCCCCAAGCTCCAAGGGGCCAAGGGACTTTGGGAGGGCAAGGGCGATGTGCATGAATGGGTGAAGAACAGCCAGGCCTACATCAAGGCTGGGAATGACTACGCCAAGGAGCTCTTCGAGCAGCACAACAAGATCGTCATGCCCCCGCAAGCGGTCTCCAATGAGGAGATCGATGCCATCCTTTATTTTGCGGACAACTTTGCGCCCCCCGCCAGCGCCAAGCCAACAACGGCGGCCCCCGCCGCCGAAGCACCCAAGAGCAATTGGGAGTGGTGGGTGATCACCGGCCTGGTGCTGCTGCTGGTATTGTTGTCATTGGGCGGGGTTCGCCTACAACTGCAAAATGCCGTGCGGGAGAAGGAGGGCTTGGCGCCCGAGCCTGCAGTGGGCACCTGGGGCCGCATTGTGCGCTGGGCCAAGCGGAACAAGGGTTGGGCCACTGTGGCCGTGTTCCTGTTGGTGGTTTGGGGTTCCGTGCTCACGTGGAACTTTCTGTTCCGCATCGGCGTGTACGGCGGGGACAAGGTGGCGCACTACAAACCCAGCCAACCCATCGCCTTCGACCATACGCTTCACGCGGGCAAGGACAACCTCGCGATCAACTGCCAATACTGCCACAGCGGTGCCGAGAAAAGCCGCCATGCCGGTATTCCCAGTGCCAACGTGTGCATGAACTGCCACAAGGCCGTGAGCGAGGGAAAGACCACCGGCACAGCGGAGATCGCCAAGATCTACGAGGCCGTGGGTTGGGACCCGAAGACCAACACCTACACCGGGCATGAGAAGCCATTGGTCTGGAACAAGGTGCACAACCTGCCGGACCTGGCCTACTTCAACCACTCGCAACACGTGGCCGTGGCCAAGCTGGAGTGCCAAAAGTGCCACGGCCCCGTGGACACCAAGATGGACCGGATCGAACAGTGGGAACCGCTCACCATGGGTTGGTGCATCCAATGCCACAATGAAACCGAAGTGAAAGTGGCCGGTTCCGACAACGGCTACTACCAGGAGATCCACAGGCGCCTGACGGAGACCCCGATGGGGCGCATGGAGCTCAAGAAATATTTGGAAGACGAAAAGATCACCGTTCGCGAGCTTGGCGGCTGGGAATGCGCCAAGTGCCATTATTAAGACCGAACAGCGCAGACAACCATGTCGAGCACGAAGAAATACTGGCAGGACATTTCCGAAACGGACCCTGCCTACACCCCGGCCCCGGCCAATGCCCATGAGTTCAACGAGCCCATGCCGTTGGACCAGGTGCTTGCGGATGGCGGCATCACCGGCAGCACCACCAGCCGCCGCGACTTTTTGAAATTTCTGGGCTTTTCCATCGGGGCGGCCACGCTGGCCGCTTGTGAAACCCCGGTGATCAAAAGCATTCCGTACGTGAACAAACCGGAGGAGATCACCCCCGGGGTGGCCAACTGGTATGCCAGCACGTACTACGACGGGGAGGATTACGCCAGCGTACTGGTGAAAACCCGCGAGGGGCGCCCGATCCACATCCAGGGCAACCCGCGTTTCGGCATCAACCGGGACCCCAAGGTGGGCAAGGGGACCGTGAATGCACGCGTGAACAGCAGCGTGCTTTCGCTTTACGACAGCGAGCGGCTGGGCGGCCCCATGGAAGTGAAGGGCGGTACCCTCACCGAAAGGACTTGGGCCGATGTGGACAAGGCCATCGGTGGCCAGTTGGCCGCCCTCAGTGCGTCCGGCAAACGCATCGTGATCCTCAGCGGCACGGTGATCAGCCCGAGCGTGAAGGCCGCCATTGACGTGTTCAAGGCCAAGCACAACCTGAAGCTCAATGGCAGTGATGCGGCCATGAGCGTGAACGTGGGCGGCACCGTGGACCATGTGCAGTACGATCCGGTGAGCTATTCAGGCATCAGCAGTGCCAACCTCAAGAGTTTTGGCAAATGGGCCTTCCCGGCCTACAACTTCGCCAAGGCGGACGTGGTGGTGGGGCTCGGGGCGGATTTCCTGAGCAACTGGGGCAGCAGCAATGAAAACGTGTGGCAGTATGCCAGCCGCCGCAAGCCCGAAAATGCCACCCGGGAACTGCCCATGGGCAAGCACTGGCAATTTGAAGCGCGCATGAGCCTTACCGGTGCCAACGCGGACCAGCGTGTGGCCGTGCGCAGCAGCAACATCCCCGATGTGGTGATGGGCCTTCACGACGCGATCGCCTCGCGGACGGGCGGAGCCTCCGCCGGTGCAAGGAAGATCGACGCGGCCACGGATGCTGCCGTGGAACAGTGTGCCGCGGAGCTGTTGGCCGCCAAGGGCAAGGGCCTGGTGGTGTGCGGGGTCAACGACGAGGGCTTGCAGGTGCTGGTGAACAGCATCAACACCATGCTGGGCAACTACGGAAGCACCATCGATATCCGCAACGCCTCGCCCTTCTTCCAGGGCAACGATGCCGTGATGGCGCAACTGGTGAAGGACATGAACGCGGGCAGCGTGGGCGCACTGCTGATCGCTGACGTGAACCCGGCCTACACCCTGCCGAACGCGGCGGAGTTCAAGGAGGGCCTGAAGAAAACGGGCCTTACCGTGAGCTTTGGCAGCCATGCGGATGAAACCGCCACGTTGTGCAACTGGATCACTCCGGACCACCACTGGCTGGAAAGCTGGAACGTGCTGAGCCCGAAGCCCGGCGTGCATGCCTTGGTGCAGCCCACCATCCGCCCGCTGTTCCGCACCCGCCAATGGGGAGAGAGCCTGTTGCGTTGGGGCGGGGTGAACACCGATTGGCATTCCTTCGTGCAGAACGTCTGCCAGCCCACCTTGCCGGCGATTGCGGGCATTGCCACGGGCTGGGACCAAGCGGTGCATGACGGCACCTACGCTGTTGGAGCCGGAACGGTGGCGGAGCCCACCGCATTTGCGGGCAACATTGCCGATGCGGCTGCCAAGGCCCGCGAAAGCGTGAAGGGAGCCGGAGAGTGGGAACTGGAACTGTACACCTCCGAGGCACTGGGCAGCGGCCGCCATGGCAACAATCCGTGGTTGCAGGAATTGCCCGACCCGATCACCAAGGCCACTTGGGACAACTATGTGTGCATTTCCCCGGCCGACCTGAGCGCATTGACGGGCAAGACGTTCAAGCAGCTCTACATCGGCCAGGAAAGCCCCGCCCAGGTGCTGAAGGTGACCGTGAACGGCGTGGCCATGGAACTGCCCGCCATCATGAGCCCCGGCCAAGCCCCGAAGACCATTGCGGTAGCCTTGGGCTACGGCCGCGGTGCCAACGGCGAGCGTGTGGGGCGTGCGGCGTGCATGAAGAACCCGGACGGCAGCCCTGCCCCGGTGGGCCAGAACGCCTATCCGTGGACTTCACTGCGTGGAAACTCAGTCCGGTATGAGGCCCTGGGCGCCACTGTGGAACCCACGGGCAAAACCTACGCCATCGCGCTCACCCAGACCCAGATGACGGGCATGGACCGCGAAAGCATCGTCAAGGAAACCTCTTACACGGTCTGGGCCCTGAACAAGCCGCAGGAAACCTACAACGTACCCCACACCCTCGCGGTGCATGCGGACGTGAACGAGGACGGCCAGGTGAATGCCGGCGACCGCGTCCCGGCCACGTCCATGGACCTCTGGGCGGCGCATCCCATCGCGGAGGCGGGCCATCGCTGGGGCATGAGCATCGACCTCAACGGCTGCATCGGCTGCGGGGCTTGCATCACGGCGTGCAACAGCGAAAACAACATCTCCGTGGTGGGCAAGGACGAAGTGCGCCGGAGCCGTGAAATGCACTGGCTGCGCATTGACCGCTATTACACCAGCGACACGCATACCGATACCGAAGGAAAGAGCTGGGCCAAGCGCCTCTCCGACATGGAGGAGCCCAGTGCCCAGCCCACGGTGATCTTCATGCCGGTGATGTGCCAGCACTGCAACCACGCCCCGTGCGAAACGGTATGCCCAGTGGCGGCCACCTCGCACAGTGAGGAGGGCATGAACATGATGGTGTACAACCGCTGCATCGGCACGCGCTACTGCGCCAACAACTGCCCGTACAAGGTGCGCCGCTTCAACTGGTTCAACTATGTCACGGACCAGTTCGCGGATGTGAACCCTGCATGGGACGACCTGGGGCGGATGGTGCTCAATCCGGACGTGGTGGTGCGCGGCAGGGGCGTGATGGAGAAGTGCAGCCTGTGCGTGCAGCGCATACAGGAAGGCAAGCTCGATGCCAAGAAGGCCGGAAAACCCGTGCACGACGGCGACATCCAGACGGCCTGCTCCGCGGCCTGCGGCACGGGCGCCATCATTTTCGGCGACATCAACGACGCGGAAAGCGAGGTGCTCAGGGGCCGCAACAATCCGCGCAGCTACCAGATGCTGGAGGAGATCGGCACGCAGCCCAATGTGAACTACCTGGTGAAGGTGCGCAACACCCCCGCCGGTGAAGAACCCAAACACGCCTAAGAGAGAATCGGCAACATGCACCAAGAAGCAGCAATAAGGCCACCGCTGATCCTGGGCCACAGGACCTTCGGCGATATCACCCAGGATGTGGTGGCGCCCATTCAGGACAAAGCTTCCCGCACCTGGTATGTGCTTACGGCGATCGCAGCCATCATCGCCGCATACGGCATCGGCTGCATCCTGTACCTCATCAGCCATGGCATCGGTTCCTGGGGTTTGAACAAGACGATCAATTGGGCTTGGGACATCACCAACTTCGTGTGGTGGGTGGGGATCGGCCACGCCGGCACGCTGATCAGCGCCGTGTTGCTGCTGTTCCGCCAGAAATGGCGCATGGCCGTGAACCGTTCGGCGGAGGCCATGACCATTTTCGCCGTGATGATGGCCGCCATGTTCCCCATGATCCACATGGGCCGCATTTGGCTGGCCTATTTTGTGTTCCCCTTGCCCAACCAGTTCGGTTCACTCTGGGTGAACTTCAACTCCCCGCTGCTCTGGGACGTGTTCGCCATCTCCACCTACTTCTCCGTGTCCGTGGTGTACTGGTACATCGGCCTGATCCCGGACTTCGCCTCCATCCGCGACCGCGTCACCAAGCAATGGCGAAAAAAATTCTACGGCATCCTCTCCTTCGGATGGACGGGCAATGCGAAGGCATGGCAACGCTTTGAGGAGGTGAGCCTGGTGCTTGCCGGCCTGGCCACGCCGCTGGTGTTCTCCGTGCACTCGGTGGTGTCCACGGACTTCGCCACCTCGCTGGTGCCGGGGTGGCACAGCACCATCTACCCGCCCTATTTCGTTGCAGGTGCCATCTTTTCCGGCTTTGCAATGGTGCAAACCTTGCTGCTGGTGATGCGCAAGGCCATGCACTTGGAGGCGTATGTAACCCGCAAGCACGTGGAGTACATGAACATCGTGATCATGGTCACGGGCGGCATCGTGGCGGTGGCCTACGCCACGGAATTCTTCATGGGCTGGTACAGCGGCGTGGAATATGAGTACTACACCTACATGTCCGTGGGCGCCGCCACAGGCCAGTACTGGTGGGCCTTCTGGGCCCTGATCATCTGCAACATCGCCATTCCCGCGCTGCTCTGGTTCCGGCCCATCCGCACCAGCTTCTTCTGGGCGTGGGCCATTTCCATCGTGGTGAACGTGGGCATGTGGTTCGAGCGCTTCGACATCATTGTGCTGTGCCTGCACCACGAGTACCTGCCCAGTGGCTGGACCATGTTCTATCCCTCGTGGGTGGACGTGGGCGTCTTCCTGGGCACCATTGGCATCTTCTTCACCCTTTACCTGCTGTTTGCCCGGTTCTTCCCGGTGTTGGCTTTCAATGAGCTGAAGACCATCCTGAAGACGAGCGGTGAAAGCTACAAGGGCGAGGTGTTACCCAAATCACAGCATTGAGCGGCATGGCCAACAAAGTCATCTACGCGGTCTACGAGGATCCCGAGCTGCTGAAATCCGCAGCGCGCAAGCTGGTCACGGCCGGCGTGAAAGTGCGCGACGTGTTCAGCCCCTTCCCGGTGCACGGCATCGACCCCATCATCGGGCTCAAGCGCACGCGCCTGGGCATCGTTTCCTTCATGTTCGGCTGCCTCGGCCTGTCCCTGGCCATCCTGGGCACCTACTACATGATGATCTACGATTGGCCGATGAACATTGGCGGGAAGCCCAACAGGTACTACTACCAGAACGTCACCTCGTTCATCCCGGTGCTGTTCGAGTTCACCGTGCTGCTTGCGGCGCATGGCATGGCCATCACCTACCTGATCCGCAACAAGACGCTGCCGGGCATGCCGGGCCGCAACCCCGATCCCCGCAGCACCGACGACAAATTCATCATCGAACTGCGTACGGAGGACAATCACATGCACGCACCGGAGGCCATCACCGGTATGCTGCGCGAAACCACCGTGTTCGAGATCAACGAACGCCAATGCTGAACCCGATGGGCAAGAAGACCGCATTGTGTATCACCGCGTCCGCTATCGGTTGCATGGCCGTGCTCACCGGATGTTCGCACCACCCGGACAGCCCCGGCCTGGAATACATGCCCGACATGTACCGCGGGCCGGCCTTGGAGGCGTATGTTGATTACGGGCAGGACCCCTACTACTTCGGTGATAGCATCGCCGAGGCCCAGCGTGCCACGCCAAGCTCAAGACTACCGGCGGCGGGCACCATTCCCTTTGCGGAAAAGGAAACCGATGCCAGCTACAATTTCCCCTATCCCTACCCGAACACGCCGGAAGGATACGAGCGTGCGGGCATGGAGCTGCACAGCCCCATCCCGATGACCACGGCCACGGTGGAGCAGGGCAAGGCCATCTATGAGAAATTTTGCATTGAGTGCCACGGGGCCAAGGGCAAGGGCGACGGCACGGTGGTGGCCAAGGGTGGCTACCCGCCCCCGCCGGCCTATGATGGTGCCCAGCTTGGCACCTTGCCCGAGGGCAAGATGTTCCACTCCATCACCTATGGACGCAACATTGCCATGGGGAGCCATGCCAGCCAACTGAACCACAAGGAGCGTTGGTTGGTGATCCAATACGTGAAGTACCTGCAGCACGACGAAAAGATGCCAGGTGAGGCCGCCCCTGCAACCACCGCCGCGAGCACCACCCAAGCCAAGTGACCAAACAAGCAGCCATGAATTTCACCATTAGCAAACGGGCCAACACGGTCATCCTGGCGCTGATCATCATCGGGCTGGTGATGGCGGCCATCGGTGTTGCAGGCGACCATTCGGAGCACCGGCAGTACACCTGGACCGCGTTCTACGCAAACGCCTTGTTCTTCTTCTTCATTTCCTTGGGCACCTTGTTCTTCTATGCCTTGAACCATGTGACGGAGACTGCGTGGACCGTACTGGTGAAGCGCGTGTACGAGGGCATCATCGGCTACCTGCCGCTGGGCACGCTCTTCGTGCTGCTCTGCCTGGTGGCGGGCTCTTCCGGGCTGAACCACATCTGGGGCTGGATGGACACGCGCACCGTGGATGCGGCGGACACGGCGCATTTCGACCACCACATTGAGCTGCTTTCACCCTACCTGAACAAGCCCTTCTTCTGGGTGCGCACGATCCTGATCATGACCACCTTTGTCTGGTTTGCCTACTGGTTCCGCCGCCACAGCCTGCAGATGGACCAGGAAACCGGTGACACGCTGGTGCGGTCCCACTGGAAAAACTACCGCCGCAGTGTGCTGTTCATTGTGCTGTTCGCCTTCTTCAGTTCCATCCTGGCGTGGGATTGGATCATGAGCATTGACGTGCATTGGAAGAGCGCGCTCTTCGGCTGGGACATTTTCGCGGGGATGTGGGCCGGCGGCATGATCACCGCCGTCCTTATCGTGCTCTACCTGAAAGGCAAGGGATATTTGCCACAGGTGAACGGCAGCCACATCCAGGACATGGGCAAGTGGGTGTTCGCCGTCAGCTTCCTGTGGAGCTACCTTTACTTCGTGCAATTCCTGCTCACCTGGTATGCGAACATCCCCGAGGAGGTGACCTACTACAAGATCCGCATTGACCACCACCCCTGGCTTACCTGGGTCATGTATTTCATCAATTTCGCCTTGCCCATGGTCCTGTTGATGAGCCGCGATTCAAAGCGCTCGCCGAAGTACTTGATCGGCGTCTGCGTGCTGATCTTCGTGGGCCATTGGCTGGACACCGTGCAGCAGATCATGCCAAGCGCCATGGGCCTGCACTTTGAACACATCGGAACGCTGGAGATCGGATTTTTCGCCGCTTTCCTGGGCCTCTTCATGTACATGGTGCTGCGTACCTTGTCCAAGGCACCGCTCACCGTGGTGGCCCACCCGTTCCTCGAGGAAAGCGTGCATCACCACATCTGAACACAGGCCTTTGCCGAGCATAATTGAATAACATGATGACGTTGCTGATAATCGCGGTGTTGTTGCTGGGCTTCCTGGTGGTGCTCCGCCTGAGCCGCGTGGCCCAGTTGGCCAATGACCTGCGAGGCGACCGGGAGGAGAACATTCCTGAGCGCGACAATCGCATCTCCGGACGGTTGATGTGGGCTTTTGGGGCCATCTACATGGCCTTTTTCATCTGGATCCCCGTGCACTACCACGATGTGTTCCTGCCGGTGGCGGCCAGCACCCAAGGGGTGTGGATCGACAGCATGTTCACCTTCAACTGGTGGATGCTGGGCATTGTGTTTTTTGGCACCAACATTGCCCTTTTCTACTTCGCGGGAAAGTATTACCACCGGGCGGACCGCAAGGCTTTCTGGTATCCGCACAACAACCGGCTGGAGCTGGTGTGGACCACCATCCCCGCTCTTACGCTCACGGCGGTGGTGATCTATGCCTTGATCGTGTGGAACAAGATCACCGCCCTGCCCGCCCCGGGAACCATGGAGGTGGAGGTGTACGCGAAACAGTTCGACTGGACCTTCCGCTACCCGGGCAAGGACGGCAAGCTCGGGGCCACGGATTTCCGCCTGATCAATGGGGATAACCCGCTGGGCATCGCCACCAAGGCCACCATGGCCAAGCGCTTGGACGAGCTGCATGCACAAGTGGCCCAGGAAACCGCCGATCGCGACGCGCGTTCGGCCATTCTTCCGAAGGATGCGCTGGACAAGGCGGACAAGCACATAGCGCACCTGCGCAGGCAGATCGAGGGCATCATGAACCTGCGCACCCTGATGCAGGAGGACATTGCCGCCAACGGGGACAACAGCACGTACCTGAAGGGTGCCGACGATAAAGTGACCAAGGAGTTCCACCTGCCGGTGAACATGGACGTGGAGCTGATCATCCGCAGCCAGGACGTGATCCACAGCGTGTACTTGCCGCACATGCGTGCCCAGATGAACGCCGTGCCCGGCATGGCCACGCGCATGCACCTGGTGCCCACCATCACCACGGACAGCATGCGGGCCTTCACCAAGAATCCTGCGTTCGACTACATCCTGTTGTGCAACAAAGTGTGCGGCATTTCCCACTACAACATGCAGTCGCCCCTGACCGTGGAGAGCGCCGGGGCCTTCAAGGTTTGGAACATCATGCTGCCCGTGTTTGAAAAGCCGGGTGCGGCCCAGGAGGAAGCCCCCGTGGCTGCTTCGGCGGACACGGCAAAGGCAGTCGCACCTGCCACGGCGGATGCATCAGCAACGAAAAAAGAATCGCATTGAGACCATGAGCGCCGTAGAACAAACGTCGGCGGCCCACGACGGCCACGCCCACGCGGAGCACCATCATCACCAGGAGAGCTTCATTTCGAAGTACATCTTCTCGCACGACCACAAGACGATCGGCAAGCAATTCCTGGTCACCTCGATCGTCATGGCCACGGTGGCCATGGTCATGTCCATCATTTTCCGCCTGCAGATCGCATTCCCCGGGGAGAGCTTTGCATTCACCCACTTCTTCCTGGGCGATAAATGGGCCCCTAACGGGGTGCTCAGTTCCACGATGTTCCTGGCGTTGGTCACCATACACGGCACCATCATGGTGTTCTTCGTGCTCACGAGCGGGCTTTCCGGAACGTTCAGCAACCTGCTGATCCCGTACCAGATCGGCGCGCGCGACATGGCCAGTGGCTTCCTGAACATGCTCTCGTACTGGTTCTTTCTGGCTGCCTCCATCATGATGCTTTCCTCCCTGTTCGTGGAAGGAGGCCCGGCCGGCGGGGGCTGGACGGTCTACCCTCCGCTGAGCGTACTGCCCCAGGCCATCCCCGGTTCCGGTACGGGCATGACCCTCTGGCTCTTCAGCATGGTGCTCTTCATCGCGGGGTCCCTGATGGGCAGCCTGAACTACATCGTCACCGTGCTGAACCTGCGCACCAAGGGCATGAAGATGACGCGCCTGCCCTTGACGATCTGGGCCTTCCTGCTCACTGCCGTCGTGGGTGTGCTCTCGTTCCCGGTGCTGGTGAGCGCCGTGCTGCTGCTGATCATGGACCGCATGATGGGCACCAGCTTCTACCTGAGCGAGATCCACATTGCGGGCGAAGCGTTGGACAACATGGGCGGCAGTCCCATCCTGTACGAACACCTCTTCTGGTTCCTGGGCCACCCGGAAGTGTACATCATCATCCTGCCGGCCTTCGGCATCAGTTCGGAGATCATTTCCACCATGAGCCGCAAGCCCATCTTCGGGTACCGCGCCATGATTGGCTCGCTGATGGCCATTTCATTCCTCAGCTTCATCGTGTGGGCCCACCACATGTTTGTTACCGGCATGAACCCCTTCCTCGGCTCGGTGTTCACGGTGACCACCATGATGATCGCCGTGCCCAGCGCGGTGAAGGTGTTCAACTACATCACTACGCTCTGGCGCGGGAACATCGTGTTCTCGCCGGCCATGCTCTTCAGCATCGGCATGGTGTCCACCTTCATTGCGGGCGGCCTTACGGGCATCATTCTTGCCAACAGCGCGTTGGACATCCAGGTGCACGACACCTACTTCGTGGTGGCCCACTTCCACATGGTGATGGGCGTGAGCGCCATTTTCGCCATGATGGCCGGGGTGTACCACTGGTTTCCCCGGATGTACGGCCGCATGATGAGCACCAAGCTCGGCTACCTGCACTTCTGGGTCACGATCGTTTCCGCTTACGGCGTGTTCATTCCCATGCACTATGTGGGCCTGGCCGGTGGCCCGAGGCGCTACTATGAATACACCGAGTTCCCCATGTTCCAGGGGCACGTGATGGACCTCAACGTGATGATCACGGTTTTTGCTTGCATGGGCGGTGCGATCCAGTTGGTGTTCATCTACAACTTCTTCCGCAGCATCTGGTACGGTCAGCGGTCGCCGCAGAACCCATGGCACAGCAACACCTTGGAATGGACCGCTCCTGTGGAACGCCTGCACGGCAACTGGCCGGGCCCCATTCCTACGGTTTACCGCTGGCCCTACGACTACAGCAAACCTGGGAAACAGGAGGATTACGTGCCACAAAACGTGCCTTTGGAGGCCGGGGAAGAGGAGCATTGACCGAAATGATCATGGACCTCGGGAAAACCAGGTCTTCCCGAAAGTCCGCGCCACCGGTGCGGACTTTCGCTTTCCAGGTGCTGCGCGCCTGGGTGCTGGTGGCTAGCCTCGCCGCCTCAAGTGGTGCCACCGCCCAGCTGTTCGACAGCCTGGCCCTTTTTGCAGGGCAGCCACCGCGGTTGGTGGTGAAACTTGATTCGCGCGGTTCGTTCATCAGCAACCGGAATGTGCGGATCATGGGTGTAAAGCTTGGACTGGAGCATGCGGGCCGGTTCCAGTACGGCATTGGGTATTCCTTCCTGACATCCAGCGTGAAAGGAATGCGTGAGGTGGATGGAACAGGCCTGGTACCGGTATGGCTCCGTTTGGGCTATGTGTGCCCGTACGTGGAGTATGCGTTCTATGTGCGCGGCCATTGGGAGGTGCGCATCCCTGTGCAGTTCGGGCTCGGGGGCGGTGCCCTGCTGTATGCTGATGAAGCAGGCCGCAGCCATCGTTTCAGGCATGCGTTCATTTTCCTCTATGAGCCGTCCATGACCGTGCAGTACCGGTTCCTCCGGTATTTCGGCGTCAATGCGGGCTGGGGCTACCGGCTGGCCTTCTCCGGCACCAATTTGGGGGAACGCCTTACGGCACCGATCTATACGTTCGGGTTGAAGGTGTTTTTCAGCGACCTGTGGCGTGACCTTCAGCGTTGATCGGACAGGTTAACTTTGGCCTCAGCATGCCCGAACCGTTTGACGTGCGCCAGGAACAGCGCTCCGCCTCCGACAAGGAAATGGAGCAGGTGCTTCGGCCCCGCAGGTTCGGGGACTTTGCCGGCCAGCGCACCGTAACGGACAACTTGAAGATCTTTGTGCAGGCCGCCAAGCAGCGGGGCGAGGCACT
The DNA here is from genome assembly GCA_937873385.1 of uncultured Flavobacteriales bacterium. Taxonomy (GTDB): domain Bacteria; phylum Bacteroidota; class Bacteroidia; order Flavobacteriales_F; family PHOS-HE28; genus PHOS-HE28. The sequence goes on from CALMYC010000199.1 coordinate 28,460, forward strand.
GGACCATGTGCTGCTGCACGGCCCGCCCGGCTTGGGCAAGACCACCTTGGCGGGCATCATCGCGCAGGAAATGGGCGTAAGCATGCGCGCCACCAGCGGGCCCGTGCTGGACAAGCCCGCCGACCTGGCCGGGCTGCTCACGAACCTGGAGCCGAACGACCTGCTGTTCATCGACGAGATCCACCGCCTCAGCCCCGTTGTGGAGGAATACCTCTACAGCGCCATGGAGGACTACCGGATCGATCTGGTGATCGATGCCGGGCCCAATGCGCGAACGGTGCAGATCAACCTCAACCCGTTCACCCTGGTGGGCGCCACCACGCGCAGCGGCTTGCTTACCGCACCCCTGCGGGCCCGCTTCGGCATCAACAGCCGCTTGGACTACTACGATGCCGATACGCTCACCGGGATCCTGAAGCGCTCCGCAGGCCTGTTGCATGTGCCAATTGCCGAAGAAGCCGCCCATGAGATCGCGCGCCGCAGCCGGGGTACGCCGCGCATCGCCAACGCACTGTTGCGCCGTGTGCGCGATTTTGCCCAGATCCAGGGCAATGGCACCATTGACATGGCCATTGCGAAACACGCGCTGAAGGCGCTCAATGTGGATGCACACGGCTTGGACGAAATGGACAACCGCATTCTGCTCTGCATCATTGAAAAGTTCGCGGGTGGGCCGGTGGGCGTGAACACCGTGGCCACGGCCGTGGGCGAGGAGAGCGGCACCATTGAAGAGGTGTATGAGCCGTTCCTGATCATGGAAGGCTACATCATGCGCACCCCGCGCGGCCGGCAGGCCACGGAGCGGGCCTACAAGCACTTGGGCAAAGCGCCGCAGGCGAAACCGGGAAGTTTGTTTGAGTGATTGGCTCCTGTTCTGCAATCATTCCCTTTGTACTGCTCAGGTGGACCGGGTGGACACGGACCCATAACAGGTCCGTGTCCACCCGGATCCCTGCAAACGTCTGCTCCTACATTGCGCACATGTCCAACACAGCTGATCGCTCGCAAGCCATCAAGGACAAGGCCCGTGAACTCGGCTTCCTGGCCTGCGGCATGGCCAAGGCGGAATTCATGGGGGAGGAAGCAAGCCGCCTGGAACAATGGCTGCGCATGGCAAAGCATGGCCAAATGGGCTACATGGCCGACCACTTCGACCTGCGCACCGACCCGCGCAAGCTGGTGCCCGGCGCCAAAAGCGTGATCAGTTTGGCCTACAACTACTACACACCGGCCAAGCAGGCCGATCCGGAAGCACCGAAGCTGAGCACATACGCTTACGGCCGCGATTACCACAAAGTGGTGAAGCAGCGCCTGAAACCGTTGATGGCCTTCATCACGGAACAGTTCGGCGAGGTGGCCATGCGCTGCTTCACGGACAGTGCGCCGGTGCTGGAGAAGGCCTGGGCACAGCGCGCAGGCATCGGCTGGCGCGGCAAGCACACCAACGTGATCCGGCAGGGAAACGGGTCGTTCTTCTTCCTGTGCGAGATCATTCTGGACCTGGAACTGGCGCCCGATGCGCCTGCCACGGACCATTGCGGCACCTGCCGCCGTTGCATCGACGCGTGCCCCACGGAAGCCATTACGCCCTACGGCGTGGATGGCAGCAAGTGCATCAGTTATTACACCATTGAGCTGAAGGATGCGATCCCAGGGAATGCGGGGGATTTCCGAAACTGGGCTTTTGGTTGCGACATCTGCCAGCAGGTGTGCCCATGGAACCGCTTCAGCATGCCGCACCAAGAGCCGGATTTCAAGCCCAAACCGGAGCTGATGGCGCTGAGCAAAGAGGAATGGCACGGCATGACCGAAGTGCTCTTTGAGGAGCTCTTCCAAGGCAGCCCGGTGAAGCGGACGAAGTATGCGGGATTGATGCGGAACTTGAGGTTCCTCAACAAGTAAGCCTATAGCTACCCACCGCCCTGAGTCTGTGTGTGATGCACTTAGTCCGTACATGCTGCCCTGAGTCCGTGCATGTTGCTCTGAGCCCGTCGAAGGGCCTTTTGATTGACGAAGCGGTGGTTCGACGGGCTCACCACAGCGGGGTTTGCCACAGCGGGGCTCACCACAGCGGGGCTCACCAAGTACATGCTGCCCTGAGCTCGTCGAAGGGCCTTTTGATTGACGAGGTGGTGGTTCGACGGGCTCACCACAGCGGGGTTCACCGAATGCATGCTGCCCTGAGCTCGTCGAAGGGCCTTTTGATTGACGAAGCGGTGGTTCGACGGGCTCACCACAGCGGGGTTTGCCACAGCGGGGTTTGCCACAGCGGGGGAGGTGGTGGTTCGACGGGCTCACCACAGCGGTGTTCACCGAATGCATGCTGCCCTGAGCTCGTCGAAGGGCGGCAATGACTATTTTCGATAAATGGTTCGCAGTTACTTCGTCTACATCCTGGGTTGTTCAGACAACAGCTACTATGTTGGAATGACGGATAATATGGAAAGGCGGTTTGGAGAACACCAGGACGGCCGGTATCCTTCTTGTTATACGGTCAAACGACGTCCGGTGGTACTTCTCCATGTTGAACCCTATCCGGATGTCCTGCAGGCAGGTGCCCGGGAGAAACAGTTGAAAGGCTGGAGCAGGATGAAGAAGGAAGCGCTGATCAAGGGAGACCTGGCGGCAATGAGCTTCCACGCCCTTGCTTATGAAAGGCGAACCTTCCCTCCACTAAGCAAGGAGCTGAGGGAACGGGTCAAGAGGGAACCTTCGCGAACAGACTGATTTGAGGCATTGGCCCTGATGAAGGGCTATGGCAAGGAAGGGTTATGGGGCGTGGGTTGGTGTATGGCCAAAGCCGTGGTTCGACGGGCTCACCATGAGGGCTGCCGGGGGCGTGCTGAAGTGGCCATCGGCGAGGGTTCGCCTCCGGTTGGGCGGGTGGACGGGTCCTGGGGCGCGGGTTCGCCCCATGGTTTGACTTTGTGGAGGCGAGACGCGCCCCGGGACGCCGGATTTGTCCGCGGGCCGTCCATGGGCTGGACCTTGCCAGCTGGGGCCGGACACGCGCGGGCGGGTACGAGCCCCACCCCCGGCAACTCGGTCCGCTGCGTTCGTTGCGCTTCCGTCACCCGCGGACCCGATGTGAGGGATCATAGCGCGGACGGGTGGGGCGTGGATAAGTCTCTTGCGTCAGTAGCGGGCTCTGGGCGACGGTCCGGTTGGCGAGTGCCCGAGGCTTCCTAGATCGTCGGGTCACGCCCGGCTACTATGACTGAGGGACGGTGCGCAGGCGCGACGCTGAACCAATTGACCTGGCCAGCCGGTCGCATGAACACCCGAGACTTTCGCTGTCGGCAACCTCGCACAGAGTCGGATTCGTGCTATATGGAATCTATGACCTCGAAGCGAACCCAAGCATCCTACCGCGGGAACAAGACAGGCGGGTTTGCCGACGATTCGAAGAATGGTACCCGCCATGCATCTTCCAGTGTGA
>CALMYC010000200.1 GCA_937873385.1 uncultured Flavobacteriales bacterium
GCGCAGCAGACCTTGCAGGTTCAGTGTTCGCTCACTTTCACGCGCAGCGGACCTTGCAGGTTCAGCGTTCCCTCAAGTTCACGCGCAGCGGACCTTGCAGGTTCAGCGTTCCCTCAAGGTCACACGCAGCAGACCTTGCAGGTTCAGCGTTCCCTCAAGGTCACGCGCAGCGGACCTTGCAGGTTCAGTGTTCCCTCAAGGCCTCGCGCAGCGGACCTTGCAGGTTCAGCGTTCCCTCAAGGCCTCGCGCAGAGGACCTTGCAGGTTCAGCGTTCCCTCAAGGCCTCGCGCAGCGGACCTTGCAGGTTCAGCGTTCGCTCACTTTCACGCGCAGCAGACCTTGCAGGCGATCCGAGTCTCATCAGCGTCTTCATGCTCCCGCAGGACCTTCCGACCGTCTTCGCCGGATGTTCAGTAACAAGCAGGAGTCCCTGCAACCCGCAATTGCCGAACAAAATAGCCACCTTCCGAAATCCTGTAACCTTTCCATTCCCTCCCCGTTCAACTATACGGGTTTGGGAATTTGGGTTATGGGTGGAAGGGCCTGGCGCAAGCCGGGTCCTTCTTTTTTGCTAGGGGGGCAAGCCGGTCAGTTGGCGCTCCCCAGGCATGATCGCCCTCAGTACACCTCCACATCAAAGGGCATGCGGGCCTGGATGCCGCTCATGGCGCGCACCTTGCGGACCTCCTCGAACCGTCCCAACAGTTGCACATCGTCGCCGAAGGCCTCTTTGGCGACCCAGCCGCGGGCTTGTGCATTGAGGCTTTCACGGACCTGTTGCAGGAAATCCTTCTGCTCGGGGAAGCCTACCGTGCGGAATTCACCCTTGCCCAAGTTGGCCAGTTTGGCGGCTTCGGCGGTGGCGGCCTCGAGCCCGCCGAGCTCGTCCACCAGCCCGATGCGCAGGGCGTCCGTGCCGGTCCACACGCGGCCCTGGCCGATGCTGTCCACATTGGCCACCGGCATGTTTCGGCCTTGGGCCACACGCTCGGTGAAGGTGGCGTAGAAGCGGTCGATGAAGCCTTGGATGATGCCCTTTTCCTCATCGGTCAGCGGGCGGGTCACCGTCATCATATCGGCGTACTTGTGGGTCTTCACGCCGTCAAACGTCAGGCCCAGCTTGTCATTGAAGAAGCCTTGCATGTTGGGGATGATGCCGAACACGCCAATGCTCCCGGTGATGGTATTGGGCTCCGCGTAGATCTTGTTTGCCGCACAGCTGATGTAGTAGCCGCCGCTGGCCGCCACGTCGCCCATGCTTACCACCACGGGCTTCACGGCCTTGGCCAGGGTTACTTCACGCCAGATCACGTCACTGGCCAGGCCGCTGCCCCCGGGGCTGTTCACGCGCAGCACAATGGCTTTTACGCTGCTGTCCACGCGCGCCTGGCGGATGGCTTCGCTCAGCGTTGCCCCGCCGATGTTGCCATCTTCACCATCGCCGTCCTGGATCTCGCCTTGGGCATACACCACAGCCACTTTGGGCAGGCTCCACCGGTTTGTGGACGTGCCGTCCGGCCCGGTCCGGGACACCACGGCCTTGGTGTATTTGGGTAGTTCCACGAAATTGATCTCCTGGTCCGCGTCCAGGCCCACGGAGGTCTTCAGGTCGGCAAGCACTTGGTCGCGGTACAGCAGGCTGTCCACCAGCCCGGCGGCCACGGCATCGGCTGCTTTCCGCACGCGGAGTTGGGCGGCCATGGTGTCCAGGGCTTCCGGCACCAGCTTGCGCTCCGGGGCCACGTCATGGATGTAATTGTGCCAAACGCCTTCCAGCAGGGCGGTCATCTGCAGTTTGTTGGCCGGGCTCATGTCCTTGCGGGTAAAGGTTTCGCCGTAGCTCTTGAATTTGTTGTCGCTGCCGCGGATGAACTGGATCTGCACGCCAAGCTTGTCGAACAGGCCGGCCATGAACATCATCTCGCTTTGCAGCCCGCGGAAATCCAGGTCGCCCTGCGGCACCAGGTACACTTTGTCCGCCACGCTGGCCAGGTAATAGGTGCGCTGGGTGTAAACGTCCGCGAAGGCGACCACCGGTTTGCCGCTTTCGGCCTTGAACTCCGCCAGCTTGTTGCGGATCTCCTTTAGGGTGGCCATGCCTGCGGGCACAACGCCGAGATCCAGGAAGATGCCTTTGATGCGGTCGTCGTGCTTGGCTTTTTCAATGTCGTCGAGGATGTCGTTCAGGCCCAGTTTGGACGTGCTCCTGAAAGGCCCGAAGTCGAAGTTGAATGCGTCCTTGGGACCCCTGTCCACGATTTGTTGGTCCAAGGTGATGTGCAACACCGATCCGGAGGGCACCGTGGTGGGCTTGCCTTCCATGCTGAAGGCACTGCCCAGGGCGGCAATGCTGCCAATGAAGAGGACCAGCAGCACCATGCCGATCAGCAGTGTGCCGAGCATGGAAGCGAACATGAACTTGAAGAACTGGCGCATGGGAACGGGGAATTGGGATGCCCAAAATTACGGGATGCCCATTGCCTGCACATCGCGAATACACAGGCGGCGGAAGGCCGTGCTGACCGGGAAATTGGGCATCCGCTCCGGCCAGGGGCGCGCAATGGGCCTTGGCGTTCGTTCCGGGACCTAGTGCCGTGCGCCCGGAAGCCACAGCGTTTCTCAAGGTCACGCAACGCGGACCTTGCAGGCTCCACGTTCCCTCAAGGTCTCACGGAGCGGACCTTGCAGGCTCCACGTTTCCTCAAGGTCTCGCGGAGCGGACCTTGCAGGCTCAACGTTCCCTCAAGG
>CALMYC010000201.1 GCA_937873385.1 uncultured Flavobacteriales bacterium
GCGGAGGCGGTGTTGGTGCAGCCATTGCTTCCGGTAACGGTGAGGATATAGGTGCCGGGCGTGCTCACCACGGGGTCCTCATCGGTGCTGGTGAAGCCGCCGGGCCCGGTCCAACTGAAGGTTGCACCTGAGCTTGTGCTGCTGCCATTCAGGGTCACGGCGGTCGTTGAGCAAGTCAGCACATTGGCGACGGATGCGCTCGCATTTGGCGTTGCCATGTTCACGGTCACTTCAGTGACATCTGTGCTGAAGCAACCAGCGGCGTTGGTCACCAACAATGTGTAAGACCCTGCGGCGTTCACCACGGGCGTGGCTGTGTTGCCACCGCTGACGATGTTGCCGCCATTGGCGGCAGCCCATGAGAAGGTCACGCCGCCGGACGGGGAAGAACCGTTCAGCGTGACCTGTCCGCCGCTCGTGCAGGTGATCACCTTGTCCATTCCGGCATTTGCCCCAGGGGTTCCTCCAGCCCCGATGTTGAATTCCAGGTGCAAGGTGCACCCATGGGCATCGGTAACGTCCACGCTGTGCGCACCGGAGCCAAGGTTGTTCACGTTCGATCCCGCACCGCCGTTGCTCCATGTGTACGCATACGGCGCTGTGCCCCCGTTGATGACCGCATTGGCGGAGCCGTTACTGTTGTTGCAGGTCGCGTTCACCGTCTGCACCGTACCACCAAGGACCGCAGGTTGGGTAACCGTGAACGATTCAGAATCCTGGCAACCATTGGCATCGGTTACTTGCACGCTGTAAGGTCCCGGGGCCAAATTCCCGATGGAGGCTGTGCTGGCACCGTTGCTCCACGCAAAGGAGAAGGGAGCCACGCCCGTTGAACTTGCCGTGATGCTGCCGTCATTGGCACCGTTGCATGAGACGTTGGTCACGGTGCCATTGGCCTGGATGAGCTTCACCGTAACCACTTGGTCGGCGGCACCGGCAAGGATGCAGGCGTCACCACCGATCACGCGCCGGATGTACGTCTTTTCAGTAACCGCACCGATCAGTGATCCGGGAAGGTTCTGCGCAGTGGCCCCGGAAATGTCATTCCAGTTGGTACTATCCGTGCTGATCTGCCACTGGTAGGTTGTCGCTGATCCGGGTGAAGGGGGAGTGGAGGGTGAGTTGTTGCGGACGATCGTGGGAAGCAAGTAGGAGGGTACACTGCCGGTGATGTCGCTGGGAACGCTTCCCGCACAGATGCTCTGGTTGCCACTGATGGTATTGCCCAACAGGTCAGGTGGGTTGGCCCAAACAACAATGCCCGGTTCATATTGGCTGCTGTTCTTGGTGGTGTTCAGGGCACCTTGTGTCAGCGGAATGTTGTTGGAGAGGGAAGTGATGATGGTGTAGATGCGGCAGTTGCTGAATTTGATGCCGCGTTCGCCAACGGGGTCGTAATCGTCGTTGGTGCCACCATAGTAGGTGCTGAAAATGAGCGAAGACAGGTCCGAGGAGAGCTTGAGGAACACCTTGTCGTTCTGGCCCATGTTGGTGGCTTGCACCGGTACGTTTGGTGCAGTGCTCATGGGGAAGTTGGTACTGTTGGTATAGCCGAAGACATACACGTCGTTGTTCTGGTCCGTGTTGAGGCCCATCATGTTCACCTCGTTGCTGGAGCCCCCGACATAGGTGCCGCCCAGGAAGTTCTGGTCCACGTCCATCCGGGCCACGAACAGGTCGTTCGTGCCCCCATTGTAACTAACGTCGTAAGCACCACTGGCGGAAATGTTGCTGCTTGCCGCGCCGGAGGTGGTGCCTCCGAAGTAGAGCTCATTTCCGGATGTGTTCATGGACATGCAAAGGATCGCCAAGCTCTTGTTGCTGGCGGACTGGAAGTAGGATGACCAGGTGACTGCACCGGTGCCTGAAAGCCGTTGCAGGAAACCGGCTTCATTACCGCCCCTGGACGATTGCCTGGGACCCACCGTTGGGAAATTGGTGCTGGTGGTCCTTCCACCCAGGAAAATATCCCCGGAAGCCGGGGCGTAGAGCATGATCTGGGCCAAGTCGTTGCCTGAGCCGCCGTAGTTCTTCATCCATTGCACGGCGTTCAGGTCTTGGTTGATCCGGAACAGCAGTACGTCGTAGCCGCCGTTGTTGGTATTCACGGCACCGCTGCCGGAGTTGGTGGTGGCCAGGTTGGTGCTGGCCGTGTACCCGCCCACGATCACATCCCCGTTGGGCGCGGTGCGCAGGTCGAAGGAGTAGTCCGTGTTGTTGCCGCCGATCACTGCCGCTTTGATGGAGTTGCCGGCCTGGTTGATCTTCAGGACATAAACATTTTCATTGCTTTGGGAGCGCTGGTCCACGCTGCTACCGGAAAATGCGGAACCACCAAGCAGGGGGAAGTCGGGGCTGAACGTGTAGCCGGTGATGTACAAATTACCGTCAGGTCCCTGTTCCATGGCATAAGGGTTCTCGGTGGCACTGCCCCCGATGTACGTCTGCCAAACACGGGTGCCGCTGCCGCCAACCGTGGAGGGTTCAAGGTATTTCCCGACGACCATGTCGTACTCTCCATTTGTGGTGGTGTCAAAGGCGCCCAAGGTGATCTGGTCCGTGCCGCCGCTTACGCGGGAAACCACGTAGATGGCCCCGTCATTGGGGTCCACCCAGATGCAATGCCCATGGTTGTCTGAGTTGGAGGCTGTGTTCATCCAGGTGGCCCAGCGCAGGGCGATCGGGTCGATCACCAGCGTTTCATGTTTATCATACTGGCCCAACCGGAAGCGGATCGTGTTCTTACCCTCCACCACATAGGCTGCTTCCACGTGGTGTTCCTTGCCCCCGTTACGTTGGTAAACCACTGGTGCGGGGTAGGTGACTTCGCCCAAGCTGGTGGATAGGACCAGCTCCCCTTTGCCGTTCACCTCCATGTGGTTGATCCCCTCGAAGGTGATTGCGATCATGGCCGGGTCACTTCCTGGTTTGCAGATCACGTCATATTCCAAGGAGCCGTCCACCGCCGGGTAGTAGCGCACATCGATGCCGCGGTATGCCTCCTTGTACCAGACTTCCTGGAAACTGCGCACATCCGTGGCCGAGCCTTTGCCGGTGAAATAGTTGGTCACTCCGTCATGGCCGTTTCGGGCTTCAACGCGCATCCCTGGCTGGGTGCCCTGGAAGTTCAGCATCCAGCTATGGCCTTTTTTATGCCAAGAAGGCACGTTGGCACGCAGCCCGTCCTGGATGGCCTTTTCGTAGGTTACCCCGGCCTGTTGGAATTGTTGGAGCGTGGCAGGGTCAAAGGCAGTGACCACCATGCCGGATGCCGTGGCCACGGCTTGGCCCATGGGCAGGTCGGCCCGATAAAGCACGGACGGGGAAAACTGGCCTTTGTTCTCGGTGAATTGGATCTCACGGTCATGCTCGTTGAGCAACCCGGCTAGCTCGTCATGATGGTTGTGCCCTTCAGTCTTCAGCACGGGCTGCTGTCGCTGCGCGAGTTGGCCATGCCCGGGACTGGCCACAAACAGAACCCCGAGCAAAGTTGCGGTCCTGGTGATCGGGAGGATTCGTTTTCTCATCGTCAGAAAAGGTTGATTGCTGGATGATTGCCAACCGCCGGAATCGCGATCGGGTGGCCAAAGATTCCCCGACATCAAATTTTTGTCAAGCATTCGTCGATAAAAAACAGGTGTTCGTGCCTATGAAATAGGTAATTCATGGCACTATCTGGTCGGATTCCCTGGCTTGACTCCGGCATCGGTAGTTGGCTTGTTCAAAACTTTTCACTTTCAAGAATTTGGTGGATCATGTTTGATGTGGTTAATTGTGCGTCACAAGCATGACGAAAATAACGTCATTGCGGTTGAGATGAATGAAGACATTGCAGATCGGTGATCAAACGCCACCCTTTTCAGGAGAGGACCAGGATGGCCAGCAGGTCAGCCTTGCATCATTTGCAGGCCGTAAGCTGGTGTTGTACTTCTACCCCAAGGACGATACGCCCGGCTGCACGGCTGAGGCGTGCAGCCTGCGCGATGGCCATTCGGCCTTGCGCAAGGCGGGTTACGAGGTGCTTGGCGTCAGCCCGGACAAAGCGACCAAACACAGGAAGTTCGCGGACAAATACAGCCTGCCTTTCCGCCTGATGGCGGATCCGGATAAAAAGGCCGCGCTGGCCTATGGTGTATGGGGGCGCAAGAAATTCATGGGGCGTGAGTACGATGGAATACTGCGGACCACCTTCCTGATCGACGAAAAGGGTGTCATCACGGACATCATCCGCGATGTGAATACGAAGGACCATGCCGCACAAGTCCTTGCAACCGGATCATAAGGCGGCCACAGAACAAGCAACCACACAACACAACTGAAAGCATGGCAACGGAGATCAACAAGGACAAGCTGAAGGCACTGCAGCTCACCATGGATAAGATGGAGAAGTCCTTCGGCAAGGGCGCCATCATGCGCATGGGGGATGATGCCATCGAAAAGGTGGAGGTGATACCAACGGGTTCCATTGGCTTGGACCTTGCCCTCGGCGTTGGGGGCTACCCCAAAGGCCGGGTCGTGGAGATCTTCGGGCCGGAAAGCAGTGGCAAAACCACCCTTGCCATTCATGCGATCGCGGAGTGCCAGCGGAATGGCGGCATTGCGGCGATCATTGATGCCGAGCATGCCTTTGACCGGTTCTATGCCGAGAGCCTCGGCGTTGACACCGAGAACCTCCTCATCAGCCAACCGGACAATGGCGAGCAAGCCTTGGAGATCGCCGACAACCTGATCCGTTCCGGGGCCATTGACATTCTGGTGGTGGATAGCGTGGCTGCCCTTACGCCGCGTGCGGAAATAGAGGGGGAAATGGGCGACAGTGCGGTGGGCATGCAGGCCCGCCTGATGAGCAAGGCCTTGCGGAAGCTCACGGGCACCATCAGTAAAACCGGGTGCTGCTGCATCTTCATCAACCAGCTTCGTGAGAAGATCGGGGTGATGTTCGGCAACCCGGAAACCACCACCGGCGGCAACGCCCTGAAGTTCTATGCCTCGATCCGGCTGGACATCCGCCGGTCCAACCAGATCAAGGAAGGAGAAACTGTGCTGGGCAACCGCACCAAGGTGAAGGTGGTGAAGAACAAGGTGGCGCCGCCGTTCCGCAAAGCGGAGTTCGACATCATGTACGGCAAAGGCATCAGCAAGACCGGCGAGATCATCGACATGGGCGTGGAGCTGGGCATCGTGAAGAAGAGCGGCAGTTGGTTCGCCTACGAGGACACCAAGTTGGGCCAAGGCCGTGATGCCGTTCGCCAATTGTTGGAGGACAACACGGAACTCTGCGCCGAGCTGGAATCGCGCATCAAGGCTGCGATGGAAACAGCCCCTGCGGTACCCGTTGCTTGAATCATTGCGCACGCCCCTCGCTTTACACCTGCTGAAGCAGGGTAAGCAGGGTTACTTTTGGCCGCCTTGGCACACAACCCGTGTGCCAATGGCGGCCAACATGTTCATGGTCGATCAGTAGATGAAGATCCGCTCACTGTTCATCCCGTTCAGGGCTTCAGGGCCACCACAGCCTCAACCATGGGCTTCCTTCCCCGTGCGCCACGTTGCTTCCCGGGTTCCAAGGGGCGACCCTGCAACCACCGGGCATGGACCCGTGCGAACGGGGTGCCCTTGTGGCATCCTTGCCGTGGTGGCGGTTGCCTTGGCCGTGGCCTTTTCTGCTTTGCCGTTGGAAGGGCATTTATGCCCGATGCCTTTTGCTTTGTCGAAGGAGAGGCATTTATGCCCGTTGCTCTTCCATCACGTGGCGAAGAGCATCGGGCATAAATGCCCTTCCTACGAAGAGCGGGCGAATAGGGGCGCGGGATTCGATGGAATCGCCCGCGTTGCCGCTTTGTTGTTGGAAGCGGCTTTGGTCAGTCAGCCCGTGCTGCGGATGGCGGCCAGCGGGATGAGTCCGGCAAAGCGCGCGCGGATCGAGGATTCGATGCCGGCGGCA
>CALMYC010000202.1 GCA_937873385.1 uncultured Flavobacteriales bacterium
GCCATGCGCTGCTCCACGGCTTCTGCGCAGCGGGCCACATCGGCCTTGTACTTGGGGTCGGCGCTTACACTGGGAATGCGCAGCAGGTCCAACAGTTCGTTGAGGAAGCGGTCTTTGTTCTGCTCGATATGCTCGTCCACGGATGCCATGATAGAGGGAAGTTCGGATGGTTGCGGCCAAAGATAGGCCCCCCTTGTTGCTGCCTTTCCCGTGAAGTTTACCGCACAGGCAACCCATGCAGGCGCTTTGGGGTCATTGCTCCGGTGCCTATCTTGGCCAATGCCATCCGTCCATGAACCCACGCGTACTCGTTGCCGGTAGTTTGATCTTCCTTTCCTCGCTTGCTCATGCCCAATTGAATGTGAGCATCGCGATGCCGCCCGTGCTGTTGGGGCAGAACGTGTTGCTCGGGGGCGGTGTCACCGCCAGTAACATCACTTTTTCGGGTGCCATGGGTTCCAGGGCCTCTTTTACGGCCGCCAACTCCAACCTGGGCTTGAATGCCGGCGTGATCCTGACCACGGGGGACGCCACCACCATAGGAGCCCCCGCATCCACCGGTGTGGGGACCAGCACTGGCGGTGGTTCGGACAATGATCTGGTGATGCTATCCGGCCAGAGCATCAATAATGCGGCCATCCTCGAGTTTGATTTTGTGCCCCCCGGGGATTCATTGAAATTCCGGTATGTCTTCGGTTCGGAGGAGTATCCCACGTTTGCTTGCAGCCAATACAACGATGCCTTCGGCTTTTTCGTCAGTGGCCCTGGGCTCAGTGGCCCTTTTTCCAACAATGCAGCCAATATTGCGTTGGTCCCGGGAACCCCCATTCCGATCACGATCAACACGATCAATTCCGGGGTCGCCGGTTCGGCTGGAGACCCTGCGACCTGTACCGCTGCGGACCCGAACTGGGTGAACAACAGCATCTACTTTGTGGACAATGATGCCGGCACCACAGTGGCGTTCAATGGCTTCACCACGGTGCTCACTGCATTGGCCCAAGTGCAGTGCGGACAAACCTATCACATCAAACTGGCCATAGGAAACGGCACAGATCAAAGCCTGCAGTCCGGTGTCTTCCTGGAAGCGGGCAGCTTCACCAGCACCGGCCAGGTAGTGCCCTCGCTCACCGCTGGCAACTTGGGGTTGAGCGTGAACGACAGCACCATGTTCGAAGGCTGTGGCATTATCCCCTTCAATTTCTTCCGCCAAGGGGATACCACCAACACGGACACCGTGAACCTGGTGATCGGCGGCACGGCCACGCCCGGCGTGGACTATTACCCGCCACTGCCCACCCAGCTCATCTATCAGCCAGGGGACACGGTGATCACATTCCCGCTCACGGTGCCGTACGATGCGGACGGCCTGGAGACCCTCACCATCAACATCACGCAGAACGTGGTGTGCAGCGGCACCCAGGTGATCAGTGACTACACATTTTACATCGATCAATACCCGAATTTGCAACTGGTAGCCACGGATGTGAACGGCGTTTGCGGGCAGACCTACAACATCGGGCCTCAAGTGACGGGGGGGACGGGGCAGCACCGCTTCCTGTGGACCACCGGTGACACCACGGCGACCATCGCAGTTTCGCCGGACACGACCACCACCTATTATTTCACGGTCACGGATACGTGCAGCGTGGCGGCGGTAATGGACAGCATCACCATTTTTATTCCGGTCTACGCGCCCATGACCCTCGATGCCGGGCCTGATGTGGCGATTCCCTGCCTGGGGAATGAAGCCCTCGGCGCGGCAACTGCAACGGGGGGAAACGGCGTCTACAGCTTTTTATGGACCCACGACGGCAGTGCGATGGGCACCGGCACCACGTTGAATGTGCCTGCCAGTGATACCACCTGGTACCGGCTTACCGTCCATGATGCGTGCCAGCACAACGCAACGGATTCCGTCATGGTCACCACGATACCCTTGCCGGGCATCCAGGTCCAGTCCTGGGACAGCACGGTGTTCTGCATTGGCGACACCATGGTGTTGGTGCCGAAGGCCGTTACGGGCGGCAACGGCGTATACAGTTATGCATGGACCAGCGGAGACACGACCCTGGTGCTCAGCACTGCCGACCCCCTTCAAGTTGGTGTGCCGGCCGATGCCAGCTATACGCTGCATGTGCAGGACCAGTGCGGCTATTCAGCGGACAGTGTGTTCACCACGTTCATTCCCCACTATGCCCCCTTCCGCATCTCACTGACCACGGACAGCACCATCTGTGCCGGCGATTCCATTGCATTGCATGCCCTGGTAACGGGCGGTTCGGGCACCTACACCTTGGATTGGGAAGGTTGGGCGTGGAGCGACCCGGTGTACACCTACGCTGGAGACCAGGACGCCCAGTTCAAGGTGGACGTGCTGGACCATTGCGGGGAATTCATCAGCGCGGTCACCCATGTTGCCGTGCAGCATCCTGAAGCGCACATCCTGATCTATAACCAGGGACAGGATGATTGGCTTTTTCAAGCGTCCACGGTGCCTTTCATGGTTCCTGTCCTGATCTGGGACTTGGGCGATGGAACCCGGGTGAAGGCCACTTCCGCGCACCATAGCTACGTGGACCTGGAGGACCATTGGGTGACCTTGCACACAGTGAGCGATGAGGGGTGCAAAGCCATGGACAGCTTGTTGGTCAAACCGCCGGGCACATTGTTCTTTCCGAACGCGTTCACACCGGACGGTGACGGCATCAACGACGACTGGGGACCCACATGGTCGTCCGTCCATGAGTTTCACCTGACCATTTTCGACCGTTGGGGGCATGTGGTGTTTGATTCGGACGATATCACAAAGCGCTGGAATGGCACCGTGAATGGCGGAGATCCGGCCACCACCGGCGTTTATGTGTACAAGTACCGCGCAAAGGGCCACTATTACGAAGCGAACGAGAAGTACGGACATGTTACCTTGCTCCGCGGATCAAACGGCAGATAATACCCCACCCCCCCCATGAAAAGAGGTTACGCGATCATTTTGACGGCACTTGCCATGGCGCCCGCCGTGGCCCAGCTCAATGTGAACACGTCCATGACCCCGGCACAACTGGTCCAAAACGTGCTTGTGGGCGGCGGTGTCGTCGTGTCGAATGTGACATACAACGGCGCGGTCATGACCACGCCGCAGGACGGTTCGGGTTCGTTCACGAATGGCAATTCCACCAACCTGGGCCTGAATGCGGGATTGATCCTGTCCTCGGGCCTGGCCACCTCCATTCCTGGCCCGGCCTCGAATTTCGGCAGCGACCAGTTGGGTACGGGCTCCGACCCGGACCTGTTGGCCATCACCACACCCGGCAATGACATCAATGACAAGGCCGTCCTGGAGTTTGATTTCATCCCGAATGGGGATTCCTTGAAATTCAGTTATGTCTTCGGGTCCGAGGAATATCCGAATTTTAATTGCAGCGCCACGTTCAACGACGTGTTCGGCTTTTTCCTTAGCGGGCCGGGCATCTCCGGGCCATTCACCAACAATGCCGTCAATATCGCGCTGGTGCCGGGGACCAATTTGCCCGTGAGCATCGCCAATATCCATGGATCGGGCGGCAGCTGCGGGCCCGCGAACGAGCAGTACTACGTCAACAATGAGAACGGCACCACCATTGCCCTGAACGGATTCACCGTTGTATTGCGGGCCGAGGCTGCGGTGCAATGCGGTGCGACCTACCACATCAAGCTGGCCATCGGCGATGCCGGGGACGAGAGCTACAACTCCGCGGTGTTCCTGCAGGCCGGCAGTTTCCAATCGAACATCTTGCCCACGCTTTCGGCCAGTACATTATTTGGTGACGGCACCGCGGCCGAAGGCTGCCAAGGAGGGCACTACACCATCTACCGCCCCGCCGGTACGGACAGCACGGTGGCCATTCCGTACTACTTCACAGGCACGGCCACGCCCGGCACCGATTTCACCGTTCCCGCCAGCCCGGCGGTGATCCCGGCCGGGCAGGATTCGGTGGTGCTGTCTTTTGAAGCCATTGAGGACGGCATTGCCGAAGGCATGGAGTCCGCCATCCTCAATGTGTTTGTCATCAATGCCTGCGGCGACACCCTGGTGAATTCGGTGGTGCTGGCCATTGTGGACTACCCGCCCATGCACATCAACACGCAAGCCACCGTCCTGCTGCAATGTGACCAGGATTCCATACCGCTGTATGCAAACGTGAGCGGTGGCTTTGGCCAGGTGACCATTCTGTGGGGGGATACGCTTCAAACCGGGCATGTGTTCGTGCCGGGCATGGAGAACGGCACCTATACCATCACCGCCACGGATGAATGCCCCCGGACGGTCACACAGACCATCACGGTGGACGCGGGCTGCAAGATCATCATCCCCAATGTGATCACCCCCAATGGGGACGGCCAGAATGACAAGTTCGTCGTGGAAGGCATCAAGGGAAGGGAGAACCGCGTGCAGATCTGGGACCGCTGGGGAAAGGAGGTACTGAACACGGTGAACTACCAGAACAACTTCTCGGCCAACGACCTGCATGATGGTGTGTACTTCTACGCCATCCGGGTGAAGGAACAGGACTACACCGGGCACTTGCAAGTGCTGGGCAGCAAGTAGCCTGCACCGTTCAACGCAGGAGCGACCGCCCGGTCATTTCCTTCGGCTGGGCCATGCCCAGCAAGTCGAGCAACGTGGGGGCCACATCGGCCAGGATCCCATCGGCCACCTTTACGTGGTGGTCGGTGAGCACAAAGACCGGAACCGGGTTCAGGGTATGTGCCGTATTGGGCGTGCCGTCGGCGTTTAGCGCCTTGTCGGCATTGCCAGGGTCCGCAATAATCACGAACGACCAGCCAAAGGCACGGCCCGCCTCCACTACGCGCTTGGCACAAGCATCCGTGGTTTCCACCGCTTTCACAATGGCCGGGAATACGCCCGTGTGACCCACCATGTCCGGATTTGCGAAATTCACCACGAGCAATCTTGCATCCCCGTTCGTGAGCTCAGCAACTGCAGCGTCCGCCACCCCTTGTGCGCTCATTTCCGGCTGTAGGTCGTACGTGGCCACCTTGGGGGAAGGTTCCATGTGGCGCCGTTCCCCTGGGAAGGGTGTTTCACGCCCACCGTTGAAGAAGAAAGTGACGTGCGGGTACTTCTCCGTCTCAGCGATGCGCACCTGTGAGCCACCGGCCAGGGAAAGCACTTCGCCCAAGGTCATCGGCAAGTCATCCTTGCTGAAGAGCACGTGTACACCCTTGAACCGGTGGTCGTAGAGCGTCATGGTGACGTAATACAACGGCAACGGCACCATTCCATGCGCCGGGAACGGCTGCTGGGTGAGGGCTTCCGTGATCTCGCGGCAACGGTCCGTGCGGAAGTTGAAGCAAATGACCACATCCCCGCCCTTGATGGTTGCCAACGGCTCACCGGCTCCATCGGTGATGGCACAAGGTTCAATGAATTCGTCGGTGATCCCGGCTGCATAGCTGGTTTCAACAGCTTTCAATGCCGTCGGGGCCTGGTTGCCCGTGCCGTGCACCAGCAGGTCATACGCTTTCCGGACCCGTTCCCAGCGTTTGTCCCTGTCCATGGCGTAGTAGCGTCCACAAACGGAGGCCATACGCGCGGGGGTGCCACGGAAACTTTGCTCCAGCGAACTGATGAAGCCTGCACCGCCATGGGGGTCGGTGTCGCGGCCGTCCGTGAACGCATGCACGAACACCTCCTTCAAGCCCGCCTCCCCGGCCAGTTTGCACAAGGCCACCAAATGTGCGCTGGAGGCATGCACGCCACCATCGCCCACCAGGCCGATGAAGTGCAGCTTTTTTCCTGGTTTTGCAGCCTCTGCAAAGGCGGCCTGAAGTTCCTGGTTGGCACCTAGTGAGCCGTCCGCAATCGCGCGGTCGATCCTTACCAGGTCCTGGTAAACCACACGCCCGGCACCAATGTTCAGGTGGCCCACCTCGCTGTTTCCCATTTGCCCTGCAGGAAGCCCCACATGTTCGCCGTCGGTGCGCAATTGCGCATGAGGTTCGTTGCGGTAAAGACGGTCCATGAAGGGGGTGTTGGCCTGGGCAATGGCATCGGCGTGATCACCGGTGCCGATGCCCCAGCCGTCCAGGATGATCAAGGCAGCCTTCTTCTGCGTCATTTATGTACGGGAAACGAGGCCGCGAAGGTAGAGCCATGCGGATGAACAGGCCTGTATTCAACAGTCCCTCCGAGACTTCGCGCCGAGCGTTCCACAATGAACAGGCCCAGCCCTGTTCCTTTGGTGTTGCGGGTTTCCTCCTGGCCCCCGCGGAAGAATTTATCGAAGATGCGGTGCCTGTCGGCCATGGGCACTCCGGGTCCGTCGTCACTGATCATCAATGTCAGCGCTCGTTCCGTCCTCGCCAATTCCACGCGCACAGTGGTGCCACCGGGAGCATACTTGCACGCATTTTCCAGCAGATTGACCAGGACGGAGCGGAACAAGCCCGCATCAGTGCGCACCTGCAATACGGCAGGTTGGGAAAGCTCTATTGCATGCCCTTGCCCATAACTGAGGCGCGCCGCGTCAACCAACGCTTTGGTTTCGCATGCAACGTCCACTTCCTCCCACATGGGCGGAACCGCTTCTTCCTCCAAACGGCTGGCCAGCAGGATCCGTTCCGTGAGCTGGTGCAGCCGTTCCACATCGCTGCGTGCACTGCGCGCAAGCATTTCCCGCCGTTCAGTCCCCAGGCCGGGTCGTTCCAAAGTTTGCAAGTGAAGTTTCAGCCCGGCGATCGGGGTGCGGAGCTCATGGCTGGCGGCCATCAGGAAATCGCGCTGCTGGCGGGCCAGGCTCAACTCATGGCGAAGCGTTCGGAACGTGACCCCAAGGGCAAGCAGTATCAGGACAAGGAAAACCGAACCTTCGCCGAGCACCATCATCAGCGTGTGCCGCGGCAGGCGCACGGGCAAGTGTGGCACAATGCCGCTGGAGAGCAACTGCTGCTGCAATGCAAAGATGTCCCGGTCCTTGCTCAGCAGCAACCACATCCACCATGCCGATTGAAGCAGGATGTAGATGGACAGGAATACGAACAGCAGCACAGGTGTCCGGGGCGCAGGACGGGCCATTGCCCAAAGTTAGCGGGCATTTCCAGGCGGGCGGTTGCGGGGGCTGCACATGGAATTTCCGGCCAGGTCGCCACTACGGGCAAGCACCGCTACCGCAACCAGTGCCCAGGGGCTTGGGCCCGGTCCACTTGGGCGACCCGACCATGCAACGTGCATCCAACCGCTGGCATGGACCTGGTTCCTCGACCCTTCATGCAG
Organism: uncultured Flavobacteriales bacterium; assembly: GCA_937873385.1. GTDB lineage: Bacteria > Bacteroidota > Bacteroidia > Flavobacteriales_F > PHOS-HE28 > PHOS-HE28. The sequence continues at coordinate 7,277 of CALMYC010000202.1, forward strand.
AGGCCTCAGGTCAAGGCCGGGAAGTGAAATGCCCGGAAACCAGACCTGTCTGAACTTGGCCCGGGGTTCCATTTATATGGATCCATCGCACTACCTTGCACGCAGCTTCATAGATGGATTCTCAAGCGGCAAGGGCATTTGTTCTCGCGGAAATGAGGGAGAGATTGCCCATGGACAGGACATACCACTCGCTTGGGCATACCTTGGATGTGTACGCCAGCACCATTACCATCGCGGAGGAAGAGGGAATTGCCGGGGAAGAGCTGGACGTGCTCAAGACCGCCGCCCTGTTCCACGATTCAGGCTTCCTGGATTGGCCTTGGGACCATGAATACGGGAGTTGCCTGTTCGCCAAGAACAACTTGCCCCGCTTCAACTACAGTGACGAGCAGATTGACAGGATCTGTGCATTGATCCTTTCCACGAAGATCCCACAGAACCCCTTCGACCGGCTAAGCGAAGTGCTGTGCGATGCCGACCTGGATTATCTCGGCCGCGATGATTTCCATGTCATCGGGGAGAAATTGTTCGAGGAGATGAAGTCGCATGGAACGTTGTCCACACGGCGCGAGTGGAACCTGCTGCAGGAGAAATTCCTATCCAGGCACAACTATTTCACGCAGACGAGCCGGAGGCTGCGCGAAGCCGGCAAGCAAGCCCACCTTGCTTGGGTGCGCCAATGGCTGGAGGAGAATCCTTGACGGCCGGTGGGGGACGGCGTGCTTCGGCAATGCACGCTCATCGAGTTCATTTGCAGGTCGCCATGCCATCCTGCGATAGCGGGAGCCAGTTCAACGACAACGTGCCAAGCAGGCTCACAACAAACGAAGCCCTTGGATTTCCAAGGGCTTCGCGGTGGTGGTGCCTCCCAGAATCGAACTGGGGACACATGGATTTTCAATCCATTGCTCTACCAGCTGAGCTAAGGCACCAAGATCTTCATCGCCATCTTTGCGGAGGCCGTTCCTCCGGGCGAAGGGGCGGCAAATATAGATGGTTAGGCCGATGATGCCGCACACGGGTGATGAACTGGTGATCGACGCGGGGAATTCCCGCATGAAACTGGGCCTTTATCGACTGGGGAGGCTGGTATCCACGGCCGTAGCCCTGAACGGAGACCTGGATGCCGTGCAAAAATTCCTGGCCGGCACCATCCCGGCACGGATCGCGGTGGGTTCCGTGGCCGCACCCGATCCAGGATTTAGTGCAGGGCTCGGGCGCATGGCCACCGTGGTGGAGCTCACCGGCGCGGGACCGTCGCCGTTGAAAAGTGCCTATACCTCGCCGGACACATTGGGGGTGGACCGGCTTGCCAATGCCACGGGCGCAGCCCTGCTTTTCCCGGGCCGGGCTGTCCTGGCGATCGACCTTGGCAGCTGTGCCACATTTGATGTGGTGGATGAATTGGCAGTATACCGCGGTGGCATCATTTCGCCGGGCCTGCACATGCGCGCGCGCGCCATGCACGCATTCAGCGCGCGGCTTCCTGAGGTGGACCTTCCTGACAACCCGGTGCTTCCGGGCCACGACACGATGACCAGCCTTGCCGCAGGCATCTTTTACGGCATGCTCCACGAAATCCGCGGCCACATAGGCTTTTTCAGACAGCAATACCATGACCTGGCCGTTGTGGCCACGGGCGGGGATGCCCTCCGCTTCGTGCGCGCGGTGAAAAGCGGCATCTTTGCGCACCCATCGCTGACCCTCATTGGCCTCCATGCGCTACTGCACTTCGATCCGCAACGCGGCATTTCTCCTGCTCCTGTGCCCAAGCGCGGTGGCCCTGGCGCAGGCCACGGGTGATTCACCCTACAGTGCTTATGGCTTTGGCGACATGCTTTCCGCGGGCCAGGCGGCGCAAGCCCTGATGGGCGGCACCGGCCTCGCATTCACGGAACCCTTTACGGTGCTTATGGGCAATCCGGCAAGCTACGCGGCGTTGGCCAGGCCTGTTTTTGAGACTGGCGCCGCATTTCGCTCCACACGCGCATCTTCCGCCTCGGCCATTACCACAGTAAAGGATGCGAATTTCACAGGGTTCAACATCGGTGTGCCTTTCGCGCGTGGGAAGTGGGGCTTGGCGCTGGGGCTTTCCCCGTTCAGTGACGTGGGCTACTCCATCAGCCGTACCGCTCCTTTCCAGGATGGCAACGTCATGTACAAATACAAGGGCAGCGGCGGGATCGACCGGGCCTATTTTGGACTGGGCCGCAAGATTTACCAGGAGGCGGCGGATTCGCTCGGCAATACGGGAACTAGTGTGCTGGTGGGGGCCGACCTTAATTTCTTCTTCGGCAGCATGGAGGAAACTCGCGACGCGGTCTATCCGGCGGGCCTTGGGTATTCCAATGTCCGCGCGTTTACCTCGCTCATCCTGCGTGCACCGGGAGCAGATGCAAGCGTGGTGTGGCAAGGTGACCTGACGCGCAAGCGGAACAAGGATGGCGACAATTGGCGCTGGTCCGTCGGAGCTTCGGCCCAGCTGCCGGTTGATTTCAACGCCCGGTACACCCGATCGGTGACCACCTACACCACCAATTCAGGCATTGAGACCGCGCGGGACACCGTGCCTACGGGCCAGGAAACCAAGGGGTCGGTGAAGTTTCCCGTTGCCTTGGGCCTTGGCATTGGCATCCACAACGCGCGCTGGTCATTTGCGGTGGAGGTTAAACAACGCGATTGGTCCGCCTCCATGGTGGATGTGCCGGGGTATGCATTGGCAAGCCCGTTGCGCAGCACCACGGTCCTGGCAGCGGCGGCCCGGTTCCAGCCCGCTGTGGAAGGGCCGCTTTTCAGCCGCACGATCTACCGGATGGGGCTGCGCCAGGCCCCGGCCCCGCAAGAGGTGATGGGGCGAACATTGACCACCAGCGCAGCCACCATCGGCCTTTCGCTGCCGTTGAACGCGGCGCAAACCAACAGTTGGTTGAACCTTGGGGCTGAGTTCGGCCAGCGGGGCACTACCGATGCAGGGTTGATCAAAGAACGCTATGCCACGCTGTGGGTGGGCCTTACCTTCACGCCATGGCGCGGTGAACGGTGGTTCATGGCGCCAAAGATCCAGTGACCGGCCGCTTGTGCGGCCAACGCCATGGGCGCAGACCGTAAGCCGATGCCAGTCCGCATGATCCCTCATGTTTTGCCCGGTCCCGGCCGCCTGGTCATGGTGGTCGGAGCCATGGCCGCCGTCTTCCTGCTGGCGGGCTGCAAGAACGACCTGGACCGGGTGCGGGCCATTGAAGTGGCACCGGATGGCCCCGACCGGACCACTGCCGAAGCGGAATACTTGTACTCGGACAGCGGCACGGTGCGCAACAGGGTGCGGGCGGGTACCATAGCGGAATATGAAGGCCCCTCCCCGCACACGGAGCTCAACGGGGGAGTGGAGATCACCTTTTTCGACCAGTTGGGCCAGTCCAGTGGCCGGCTCACCTCCAGGCGCGGGCGGATCTTGCCGTTGAAAAACAGAATGGAAGTGGAGGAAGACGTGGTGTTCGTCAATGCAAAGGGTGAAAAGCTTGAAACCGAGCAACTGACATGGGCACAGGACAGCGGACGGGTGTTCACGGACAGACCGGTGACGGTGACGCGGTCACGGGACATCATCTACGGGCAAGGCCTGGATGCAGCCCAGGACCTGAGCTGGTACACGGTGCGGCGCATCACCGGCACACTCTTCATTGCCAGGAACGATACCTTGGCACCGGAGAACTAAGCCCAGGCATGGAAAAGATCGCGCGCTTCATGGAAATCTTCTGGCTGGTTTTGGCGGTGCTCACTGCCGGGTGGGCCTGCTATGTGCTCATTGCACATGGTTGGGCCACAGGCAGCACATGGCTGCTTTTTCCGGCCGTTTGCGGGGCGATGTACGGTTACCGGCGGTTCATGCGGGGCAAGATGGAGCACTGGGCGGACCAACAGCGGAAGGACAAGGAACACCGTAACTGACCTCCCCTGGGGAATGGGCCTGATTGAACGAAAGCCACACTAGGGCATGAACGCGGCGGAGATCACCATTTTGCTGCTGGCCATGGCCGCATCCGCGCTGTGCTCAGGGCTGGAGATCGCATTGGTGAGTAGCAACAAGCTGTACATTGAGGTACAGCGGAAGCAGGGCGCCATTTGGGCGAAGATCACCGCTTCCTTGCTCAAGCGGCCTGCGCGGGTGATCAGCGCCTTGCTGGTGGGCAGCACCATCGCCCTGGTGGTCTATGGCGCCGTGATGGCGCGGCTGTTGGAGCCAAGCCTCCGTGCCATTTACCCGCACGAGGGCTTTGTGCTGGTGATGCAGACCCTGCTGAGCACCCTGCTGATCCTGGTCGTGAGCGAATTCATCCCCAAAGCACTGTTCCGTGCCGACCCCAACGGGGCGCTGAGCGTATTTGCACTTCCCCTGGGCGCCATTTATCTCTTGCTTTGGTTGCCAACAATGCTGCTCACCTCCATCAGTGAAGGACTGCTGCGGCTGTTCGGGGTGAGGCCCAACATGGGAAAGGCTGGATTCGGCCGGATCGACCTGGATGCTTTCTTGCAGGAAGTCAGTGAAACGGCTTCCACCGATGCTGAAGTGGAGGCTGAGGTGGAGTATTTCAGGAACACACTTGAATTGAGCAACACCAAGGTGCGCGAAGTGATGGTGCCCCGTGCCGACATCGAGGCCATTGGCGTGGATGAGCCGATCGGCGAGCTCCGCAAGCGCTTCCTGGCCACGGGGCTCACCAAGCTGCTTGTCCATAAAGGCGGTATTGACAACATCATCGGCTATGTGCACAGCTATGAAATGTTCAAGCAGCCCCACAGCATCAAAGCCATGGTCCGGACCGTGAACTTCATACCGGGCACCATGCCCGCTGACGAAGCCCTGCGCCTGTTCACCAAGGAACGCACGCACATTGCCGTGGTTGTGGACGAGTTCGGCGGCACGGCAGGCATGCTCACCATTGAGGACGTGGTGGAGAGCATCGTGGGTGACATCGAGGATGAGCATGATGACGAGCATGTGCTGGAGGAAAGGCTCAGCCCGACGGAATTCGTGCTCAGTGCCCGCATTGAGGTGGAGCATCTGGTGGAGGAATATGACCTCAACCTGCCGGAAAGCGAGGATTACGACACCTTGGCCGGCTACATCATGAACCGCACGGGCACCGTGCCGGAACCCGGCGAAGTGGTGGATGACGGGCCGTTCCGGTTCACCATCACGAACGTGTCACACGGTCGCATCGACCTGCTCAATCTGCGGGTGTTGGACGTGGAGGCCGGGTTCAAGGCAGGGACACCCTCCGCACAGGCCTAAAAGCCAAATGCGCCGCGCGGGGTGTGGCTTTCCCGGCGATCGTGCGGGCAAAAGCCCCGTATCCCCGGGGTGCAACAGCGCGAGGGCAATGGCATGCCGTGCATGCATGCGGCTCCCCGCCTATATTTGCCACCCTTTTTAAGATCAAGTAGATGGCAGTAATTGGAAAAATCCGCGAGCGGGGTACGCTTTTGGGGATCATTGTGGGCGGTGCATTGGCACTTTTTGTGATCGGGGATTTCCTCGGGCACCGGACGGGCGGGGGAGACCGCAACGTAGGTTCCATTGCGGGCACTGACATCAGCGTGGAAGACTTTTCCAACCGGGTGGACCAACAGCTGGAACTCTACCGGCAAAACGGCACCACCGTGGACGACCAGTTGCAGGAACAGGTCCGCAACGGCGTTTGGAATGACCTGGTGCGGGAACGTACGTTGATGGTCCAGGCGGACGAGGCCGGTTTCGGCTCCTCCATCAGCCGGGAGGAATATGACGACATCCGTTTCGGCAACAACGTGCTGCCGGATTTCAAGAACAACCAGAGTTTCAAGGACCCCAAGACCGGCCAAGTGGACAATGCCAAGTTGCGCCAGTATTTCAAGTACGTCCAGGAGAACAATCTGGCCCTGTACGACATGCAGAAGAAGACCTTCGTCCCGCAGCGCATCCAGGCCAAGTACAACGACCTGGTCAAGAAGTGCTGCTTTGTGAACAAGGCCCAGGTGCAGGATGATTGGGCTGCGAAGAACACGAAGGCCGATTTTGAGTTCGTTGCACAGCGGTTGGAGAGCGAACCGGACAGTCTTTACCCCGTAGGGGACCAGGAATTGCGCCGCTTCTATGATGCGCACAAGAATGACCGGAAGTACCGGCAAACGGCCTTCCGCAGCTTTGCCTATGTGCGCTTTGAGGCCACCCCCACGCAAGAGGACATTGACAACACGCGCAAGGACATGGAAGGATTGAAGGCGGACTTCATTGCCGCGCACGGTTTCAAGGCGGACAGCGCCCTGGTGGCGGCCTATTCAGATACGAAGAACACCCAGCCCACCCCTTATGCCGAAGGCACCGCGGACCACCTGAACGATTCCCTCATCATCCATGCCGACACGGGAGCCGTGGTAGGGCCTTTCCGCGAGGGGAGTGCTTGGAAGCTCGTTAAGGTGGCGGAACTGGCGGACGTGAAAGAGGCCCGTGTGCGCCACATCCTGCTCGGAACCCAGGGCAAGAGCCCGGAACAGGAACAGGAGACCAAGCAGCGTGCGGACAGTCTCCTTGCCGTGCTCAAGAAGGACCGCAGCAAGTTTGGCGCCCTGGTGGAGAAGTTCTCTGATGACCCCGGCAGCAAGAGCACCGGCGGGGTGTATGAGTGGTTCGACGAGAAGCGCATGGTCCCGGAGTTCACCAAGGCCAGCTTCAACGAACCCGTAGGCGCCATCACCATCGCCAAGACCAGTTACGGTTACCACATTGTTGAGGTGCTGGGCCAACGGACCCGCAAGGAGCGGCGCGTGCTGACCATCGACCGCAAGATTGCGCCGATACAGGCCATGAAGGCCACTTGGAAATTGGCGAACGAGTTTTCACTGAACAACCCGGACACGGCCTCCTTCCGCAAAACAGCCGGGGAAAAAGGCTTTACCTATACACCGGTGGACCAGTTGAGGCCCGATCAATCCTTTGTGCCCGGGCTGCAGGAAGCGGGTGAGGTGGTGCGCTGGGTGAACCACGCTGAGGCGGACGCCAAGAGCAGCGAGCCCCTGACAAGCGGCGACAGTTACGTGGTATGCTCCCTGCAGGGCATCCACAAGGCGGGCGTGCCGGCACTGAACGATGTACGCGTGGCTTTTTCCAAGGAAGTGCGCAATGAAAAGAAGGCCGATGCCATTGCCGCCAGGATGAAGGACAAGCCCGACATCCAAGCCCTGGCCAATGAATTCAAGGTGAACGTGCAGAACTCAGGCAACATGGCATTTGCGGCCAATACCATCCCGGGCGGCTACAGCGACCCTGCCGTGATCGGCGGCATTTTCGCACTGGACAGCAATGCGACCAGCGGTCCCTTAAAAGGTGACGTGGCCGTGTTTGTGGCGCACATGCGCAAATTGGATGCAGCCGGTCAAATGCCCCAGGGTGCGGAGGATGTGAAGATGATGACCGACCGTGTCCGGAACCGGGCGGCGGGCCAAGTCTTCAATGCGTTGAAAGAGGCGGCCGACGTGGAGGACAATCGCTCCAAGTTCTATTGAGAAACGGATGGGTGCGGGCATTCGGAAGGGGGCTGTGGCCCCCTTCCTTTTTTTGCCCCGGTCAACGCAATTGCTCCAGGCGCTCGGCATCCAGCCGCACCAGGGTGGAAAGCAACAGGGTGAAGCCGATCAGCGAGCTGCCCCCGTAACTGAAGAAGGGCAACGGGATCCCGATCACCGGGGCCAGGCCAATGGCCATGCCCACATTGATCATCAGGTGCAGGAAAAAGATGCTGGCCACGCAGTAGGCATAGATGCGCGTGAAACGTGATCGTTGACGGTCGCTGATCTGAATGCAGCGCAGGATCAGGGCGCCGAACAGCACCACCACCACGGTGGTGCCCACAAAACCCCATTCCTCGCCCACCGTGCAGAAAATGAAATCCGTGCTCTGCATGGGCACATACTTGTATTTGGTGAACGTGCCCTGCAGATAGCCCTTGCCCGTCAATCCACCGCTGCCGATGGCCGTCTTGCTTTGCTCCACGTTGTACCCGAACCCGCGCGGATCATATTCCAGGCCCAGCAGCACGCGGATGCGCGTTTGCTGGTGGGCCGGCATGTGCTCGATGATCTGGTCCACGCTGCTGATGAAAGCCGCACTGCCCAACAAGCCGAACAGCAAGTACGCATAGATCCTGCGGCGGTGGTGCTTCAGGACGAACTTGCGCACGAAAAGCCAGGCCAGAAGGGTGAAAGCCGCAATGAGGACCATGAGGAAATACTGGCCATGCAGCATCAGGTCCGTGAAGGGCAGCGAAATGGTGCTTTCCTTGAGGATCAATGAAAGCACCGCAAGGATGGCGGCCATGATGGCGATCAGCAGGATGTTGCCCGAAAGTCCTTCACGGTAGAGCACCAGAACGAAGGCACCGCTCACCAAGGCGGTGCCGGTATCCGGTTGAAGCATGATGAAAACGACCGGAAGCATGATCAGCACGGACGCGATCACCCTGGAACGCACTTCCTTGAGCGTCTTCAGGCCACTGAGGTAGTTGGAGAGGGCAAGGGCCGTGGCGAACTTGCTGAACTCAGCCGGCTGTATGCCGAAGCCGCCAACGCCGAACCAGGCCTTGGCACCGTTCACCTCCCGGCCCACCAGAAGCACGAGGACAAGCAGGACAAGGACGAACGCATAAATGGGATAGGCCAGGTTGCGGATGAAATCACCGCGCACCAGCAACATGCCGGCACCGATGAGCAGGGAAGCGCAGATCCACACGCTCTGCGCCCCATATTCACGCGCCCGGTCGAAGAGGTTGGCGTGCGCAGGGTCGTATGCGGCGCTGTAGATGTTCGCCCAGCCCATGGCCATCAGCAGCAGGTAAATGATCACCAGCGGCTTGTCGATGTTGCGCGCTATGCTGTCCCGCTGGCTCATCGCCGCTTGCGTTTGCTCACGAACTTCTTGTAGTTGCCTTCGGTGGCGATCAGGTTGGCATCCAGCATCTGCTGCACCAATTCGGGACGTGATATGCTGTCCGTAAGATATTGCTCCATGCAAAGGCTGGCGATCGGTGCTGCCCACGTGCCGCCAGCCCCGGAGTTTTCCACGTACACCGCGATCGCGATCTTGGGGTCTTCCATCGGCGCAAAAGCAATGAACACCGCATGGTCCTTGCCATGCGGGTTTTGCGCAGTGCCGGTTTTGCCGCAAACAGTGATGCCGGGGATGCGTGCCCGGCGTGCCGTGCCATTGGGTTCGTTCACCACGCGGCGCATGCCCTCCACGATCGGCGGGAACCATTGGTCGTCCACCAGGGTGGTGTGCCGTTGGATGCCGGTCTTCAAACTGTCCGGTGAGCCGATGGCGCGCACCACATGCGGGTCGTAGTAGTAGCCGCGGTTGGCGAAGATGGCCGCGATGTTGGCCATCTGCGTGGGCACCACCAGCACTTCACCTTGCCCGATGCTGAGCGAATAGATGGTGCTGAAGGCCCAGCCCAATTCCCCGTACATCTTGTTGTAGTAGGCCACACCCGGAATGCTGCCGCCCTTCAATGCAGGCAGGTCCAAGTGCGGCGGGCTGCCCAAGCCGAAACTTTCCATGTAGGTCTTCCATTCCGCCAGGCCCATCGCCGCATCCTTGAACCGGTCCGGGCTTTTGTTCTGCTCGATCTCCCGCTTGAACACCTGGTAGAAGTAAGGATTGCAGGACATCTGCACCGCCTCCTCCACGTTGCGGGCATTGGGGTGGTTGTGGCAGCCCACGAGTGCCTTGTTGCAGGGGAAACCCGTGTTCAGGTTGATCACCCCTTCCTGAAGGGCAATGGAGGCCTGTACCAATTTGAAGATGGAGCCGGGGGGATACTGTGCTTGCAAAGCGCGATCGAACAGCGGGTTCAGCGAGTCTTGCTGAAGAACGCGGTAGTTGGTGTTGCGCACCCGCCCCACCAGCAGTTCCGGGTCGTAGGAGGGTGAGCTGACCAGTGCGATCACCTCGCCCGTCTTCGGGTCCAAGGCCACAATGCTCCCTTTCTTGTTCCGCATCAGCTTTTCGCCCAGTGCCTGAACCTTGGCGTCGATACTGGTGTACAGATTCCTTCCGGCGTGCGCCAGCGTGTCGAATTGTCCGCCTTTGAACGCTCCCTGGATGTTGTTGTGGACGTCCACCACCACGTATTTCACGCCGCGTTGGCCCCGCAGGTCCTTCTCATAGTAGCTCTCCAGGCCGCCCACGCCGATCACATCGCCAGGCTTGTAGTACGGGTCCTGCTCCACCTTGCGCGGGCTGACCTCGCTGAGGTAGCCCAGCATGTGGGCCCCGAGGTGGGGCGGATAGGTGCGCAGGGTCCGGCTTTGGCCATAGAATCCGGGGTACTTGTACAAGTGGACCGACACCTGGGCGTACTGCTCCGAAGTGATCTGCTTTTCGAACTCACTGGGTTTCCATACCGAGTAGTCGGCAGCCTTGCGCAACCTGTCGCGCACTTGGTCCAGGGGCACGTTCAGCAACTTGGACAGGCCCAGGGTGTCCAGGTTCTTCACTTCACGCGGCACCACCATGATGTCGTACACCGGGGTGTTGGCCACCAGCAGCCCTCGAGGATCAATCCGCGGGAAGGGAAGACGGTGATCTTGCGTTCGCTGATGTCCGCAGCGCGCGCGGTCCAACTGGGATCCACTACCTGGATCCAGAAAAGCCGCAGGATAAAGACGATGCAAATGAAGGTCACCGCCGCAACCAGGACGTACTTGCGCTCATCGAAATTCATCGCGCCTGGATGCTCCGGGCCGTGAGCGCCTGAGCCAACAGGCACAGGACCAAAGTGGCGGCAGCGCTCATCAAGGCACGCAGGAATGTGGAGGGGAAATCATCGAACCGGTACACTTCAACGAAGAAAAGCCAAAGATGGTGTACCACGACCAGCACCCCGGCAAAGGCCATGTACCACCGGATGCCCATGTGCTGAACGATCGGGCGCTTCCCTTTGTCGTAGCCGTCCCGCGGTTCCAGCAACCGCAACATCCACAAGCGGGCGAAGGCCATCACGGTGCAGGCACTGGCGTGCATGCCCGGCGTGCTGGTGAAGAAGTCCATGGCCATGCCCAGCGCAAAGCCCAGCAGCAGGGTGGCCCAAGGGGGGGTGTCAAACGGCAATGAAATGATGAAGAGCACATAGATGTAGGGCACCACCCATCCATTGGCCAGGTCCACGTGGTCGATCACCAGGGCCTGGAGGAGCACCAGGAACAAGAATTGGATGGTATGCCGTGCAAGGGTTCCGATCATGGGAGCTGGGCCTTTGCTTCGAGGCTGTCGCGTTCGGCTTGGAGCAGGTCGGTCACCACATGTACATACGCGGTGCGTGTGAGATCTTCGCTCAGGCGAAGCTTGATGTCATGGAAGTTGGTTCCCGGGTTCTCGTTCACCGCGGAGACTTTGCCCACCATGATCCCGGGCGGGAAGATGCCGTCATTGCCCCGTGTGACCACCGTGTCGCCCGGTTGGACCTTCACATGGTTGGCAATGTCGGTAAGCGAGGCGGTGGACGGATTCCCCGTATCCCAGGCCAGCAAGCCGAAATGGCCGGTACGCTTGAGCTGTACGCTGATGCGGTATTCATTGCCCAGGATGCTGGTGACCAATGCAAAATGCGGGCTCACATCGCGTACAATGCCCACGATGCCGTTCATGCCGATCACGCCCATGTCCGGCCTGATCCCTGCCACGGAACCGCTGCCAAGTGTGATGTAATTGCGCTCCTTGTGTGCGGTGCTGTTGATCACTTGGGCGGTGAGGAAGCGGTAATGCTCTGCTTGGGCGCTGTCGTTCACCGTATGCGTACTGTCGGCGTGGGGCTCCCTGAGGAAGCGCCGATCACGCTCTGCGGCAAGGGCCATGGCCAGATCGCGGTTCACCTGCCGCAGGTTGGCATACCCGGTGACCTCGTTTCTCCAGGCATACACCTGGCCCACCAAGGCGTTGCTGCTGCTGATGACCTGGGCGCGCTGGTGCATGTTCCCGTTGACGAGCAGGGACATGGAAACGAGCATCAGCGCCAGAAACAGCAGGTTGTTGCGCTGCCGGAAGAGAAAGCGGAAGAGGTCGCGCATGGGGCTGGACTACCATTGGGTGCGGCACGGGCGATGCATGCATCGCCCATGCCACCCCCTACTCGCGCATGAGGAACTGGAACCTGTCGATGTTGCGCAAGGCGATGCCGGTACCGCGGGCCACGGCGCGCAGGGGATCTTCGCTCACATGCACGGGAAGCTTGGTCTTGATGCTGATGCGCTTGTCCAGGCCGCGCAGCAGTGCCCCGCCCCCGGCCAGGTAGATGCCCGTGCGGTAAATGTCCGCGCTCAGCTCCGGCGGGGTGCTTTCCAAGGCACTGAGGATGGCCTCCTCGATCTTGCTGATGGATTTGTCCAGGGCCTGGGCGATCTCCGAATACGTCACCGTGATCTCCTTCGGAATGCCGGTCATCAAGTCCCGGCCGCGCACGGCGTAGTCGGGGGGCGGCTCGTCCAGTTCCACCAGCGCGCTGCCCACCTCGATCTTGATCTGCTCGGCGGTGCGCTCGCCCACCAGGATGTTGTGCTGGCGCCGCATGTACTCCTCGATGTCATCGGTGAACTCATCACCGGCCACGCGGATGTTCTTGTCGCACACGATGCCGCCCAGCGCGATCACCGCGATCTCCGAGGTGCCGCCGCCGATGTCGATGATCATGTTGCCCATGGGCTCTTCCACGTCGATGCCGATGCCGATGGCGGCGGCCATGGGCTCATGGATCAGGTACACTTCCTTGGCCCCGGCGTGCTCGGCGCTGTCCTTCACCGCACGCTTCTCCACTTCGGTGATGCCGCTGGGAATGCAGATCACCATGCGAATGTTGGGCGTGAAAAGCTGGCGGCCGGGATTGATCATCCTGATCATGCCCTTGATCATGTCCTCCGCAGCCTGGAAGTCGGCGATCACGCCGTCCTTCAGCGGGCGAACCGTCTTGATGTTCTCATGGGTTTTCCCATGCATCTGCTGGGCCTGCCGGCCGATGGCGATCACCTTGCCCGAGGTGCGGTCCTTGGCCACGATGCTGGGTTCGTCCACCACGACCTTGTCGTTGTGGATGATCAAGGTGTTGGCCGTGCCAAGGTCGATGGCGATCTCCTGGGTGAAAAAACTGTTGAACCAGCCCATGCGGTTGTCAGTGTTTGAAGTGTCGGTTTCCGGTCACGCACATGGCAATGCCGAGGTTGTCGCAAGCGTCAATGCTGTCCTGGTCCCGGATGCTGCCGCCCGGTTGTACGATGGCCGTGATCCCCGCGTTCGCTGCTATGGTCACGCAATCCGGGAACGGGAAAAACGCATCACTTGCCATCACTGCGCCTTTCAGGTTGAACTTGAACTTTTCAGCCTTTTCAATGGCGTGCCCCAGGGCATCCACCCTGCTGGTCTGACCTGTGCCGCTGCCGAGCAGCTGCAGGTCTTTCACCAGCGTGATGGCGTTGCTCTTGGTGTGTTTGACCAGGATGTTGGCGAAGACCAGGTCCTGGAGCTGGGCCTTGCCGGGCGCTTTCCTGGTCACCGTCTTCATCCCTTCCGCACGGTCGGTGATGTTGTCCGGGGTTTGCACCAGGGTGCCGTTCAGTGCAGTGCGCAGCCTTTGGGCCGGTCTATCGGCGGGCTTCCGCCGCAGGATGATCCGGTTCTTCTTCTTGCGCAGCACCTCCAGGGCGGCGGGTTCGTAATCCGCTGCCATGATGATCTCGAAGAAGATGGCATCGATGGCTTCCGCCGTGGCCTTGTCCACCTTGGCGGTGGTGGCCAGAATGCCGCCGAATGCGCTGACAGGGTCGCCGGCCAATGCAGCTTCCCACGCTTCTTTCAGGGTGGGCCGGACCGACGCACCGCAGGCGTTGTTGTGCTTGATCACCGCGAAGGGCACCTCGGCTCCGCCGGGTGCATCCTTGCACAGATCGGCCATGTCGTCGACGAGTTCCACCGCCGCGTCCAGGTCCAGCAGATTGTTGTAGCTGAGCTCCTTGCCATTGAGGCGCTCGAAGAGGGCGTCCAGGTCACCGATGAATTCCGCCTTTTGGTGCGGGTTCTCGCCGTAGCGCAAGTGATGGGTGGGCTGCCCCGGTTTTTCCCCGCTGAACCATGCATGGATGGCGGCGTCGTAATGCGCGCTTTCCGCAAAGGCGCGGGTGGCGAACTGCCTGCGCTGGGCCAGGGTGGTGGTTCCGTTCTGGCCCTGCAGCAGGCGCAGCACTTCACCGTAGTGGCGTTGGGCGGGCACGATCAGCACGTCGGCATGGTTTTTTGCGGCGGCGCGGATCAGCGAAATGCCGCCGATGTCGATCTTCTCGATGATCTCCTGCTCGCTTCCGCCCGCAGCCACCGTGGCCTCGAAGGGATACAGGTCCACGATCACCAGGTCGATGGGCGGGATGGCGTGCTCCTCCATTTGGGCCACGTCCGCATGGAGGCCCCGGCGGGCCAAGATCCCGCCGAACACCTTCGGGTGGAGGGTTTTGACGCGTCCCCCCAGTATGCTGGGGAAATCCGTGAGGTGCTCCACGGGAGTAACGGGAACACCGAGTTCCTCCATGTAGGCGCGGGTGCCGCCGGTGCTGTACAATTGCACGCCGAGGTTGTGCAGTTCGCGCACAATGGGCTCAAGGCCGTCCTTGTGGAATACGGAGATCAGCGCGCTTTCGATGCGCTTGTTGCTTTCTGCCATGCCGGGCAAAGGGTTGCGCAAGTTTACCGGTGATCCAGTGAATTCCCCGGCCTGCCGCGAAATGGCTTTTCACCTTGTTACCAACACTTCCTGCCTTGGCCCGGATGATCGCCGCAACGCTTTGCCATGCAGGAGGACCTGCCCCGGCTTCAGAACCGCAGCCCGACCCCGATCAGCACGTTCACGCCGTCCGTCCGGCTTTCCAGCACTTGGTAGTTCAGGTTCCCCGCGTTGTCCACGCCAATGGATGCAGGGTCCACATAGCTGGCGCTACCGCTGTACATGCGCTCCACGCGGCCCTCGACATACCCGATGCCACCGAGCCTGACCATCAGGCCGCCAGCCCAACCGGCGCTCAGGGCAAAGTCGTTCGCGTTGCGTTCCCGCAGGAGCGGTTCCTGCAGTCCGTCCACGGACATGGTGCTCTTGGTGGTGAACTGGCGGAAGCCGGCCATGCCGTCCACGTAGGGCCGGACTTTGCCCTTGAACGGGCTGAAGCGCAGCAACGGGTGGTAGCTGAGCACCTTGGCACGCACGGCAAGCTTGCCTTCAGTGGCGGTAAGCTCCGGCATGGACACGGGCACCGTGAAATTTTTCACGCCCATCACACCGTAGTCGAACGCAAAGCCCCACTGGAAGGGCAACAGGCGCGAAGGCATCGTTACATGCCCGCCCCACGTGAACATGTTGCGGCCCCAGGTATCGGCGAACTCGCCTTTGGGGATGCCGATGCCGATGGTGCCGCCCACATTGCCTTGGTAGCCCTTGAGCTGTGCAAAAGCGGGCACGCTGACCATCAAACACACGAATGGAAGGGTAATGCTGCGCATGTTCCTGGGTAATTAACGCACCTGTTGCCGATCTCGTGCCGATCCGCTGAACTTCGCGCCCCATGGAGCTTTTTACCGGCTGGGCCGATGCGGGCCTCCTTGGACTTTTCCTGGCCAGCTTCCTGGCCGCCACCATCCTGCCCTTCAGCTCGGAGGCCCTGTTGGCGGCCATGGCATTCGGGCCGTGGGGCACGGCTGCCCTGCTGCTCACGGCGAGCATCGGCAATACGTTGGGCGGAATGACGAACTACGGCCTTGGGCGCTGGGTCCCGGAAGGGAAGCTGATGCGCCGCCTGCGGGTGGATCCCGGGAAGGCCGAACGATGGAATGTGCTGGTGCGGCGTTACGGAAGCTGGTGCGCGCTGCTGTGCTGGTTGCCGGTGATCGGCGATCCCATCGCCATCGCATTGGGCCTATTCCGCGTGCGGTTCTGGCCTGTGCTGTTCCTGATGTTCATCGGCAAGGCGGCGCGGTATGCTGTGGTGCTCGCGCTGTTGCGGGGCTGGTGAACGGGGGGGGCTGCCGTGGAGATCGCACATTTCACGATCAGTTAACCTGCAATTCGTCAATTTGCAGCGCGGAACCCGAAGCAACACGGTACCGGCGAACATGGCGAAGAAGGTCTTGTTGGTGGATGATGAACAGGACATCGTGGAACTGCTGCGCTACAACCTGGAGCGGGAAGGCATCCAGGTGATCACGGCGGAGAACGGCCGCGAGGCGCTTCAGAAAGCGAAGCAGGAACCGCCGGACCTGGCCGTGCTGGACATCATGATGCCCGGCATGGACGGCGTGGAGCTGTGCGGCGAACTGCGGCGTACGCCCGGCCTGGAGGGCTTGTTGATCGCCTTCCTCACGGCCCGCACGGAGGATTATTCCCACATCGCCGGCTACGAGGCCGGTGCGGATGATTACATCAACAAGCCGGTGCGGCCCAAGGTGTTCGTGGCCAAGGTGCAGGCGCTGCTTAAGCGCAAAGGCGCCCAAGCAAGTGCCCCGCAGGTGCTGGAGTCGAACGGGATCCGGGTGGACCTGGAGCGGGTCACCGTCACCAAGGGAAACGAGGTCCTGCAGCTGCCCAAAAAGGAATTCGAACTGCTGGCCCTGCTGATGAGCAAGCCGGGCAAGGTGTTCCTGCGCGATGAGATCTATGCGCGGGTGTGGGGCAACGAGGTGATCGTGGGCGACCGCACCATCGACGTACACATTCGCAAGCTGCGCGAAAAGCTCGGCGACGACCGCATCGGCACCGTGAAGGGCATGGGCTACCGGTTCGAGGCGTGAGGCAGGCGTGGTGGCGCCGTCGCTCACGATGCCCCAGCCAATGCCCTCGTGATCTGCAGCAAGTGTTCACCCGCTTCTTCGCCGGTGCGGAGCAGCAGGTCAAGGACCGGACCCGACCGGATGGCTTGGGCCGTGCGTCCGGCTTCCTCGGCAGGGGCCGCCTGCGCCCGCGACCGGTACTGCCGGAGCACGTGTTCGGCTTGTTCGGCATCCTTCAGGACGTTGGCTTCCGCATCCTCCAGGCTCCGCACCGCTATGAGCGCCGCCTGTTCCAAGCTGGCCAGCAGGCCCAGCAGGTCTTGGCGCTGTGCAGGTTCAAACCAGAGGCCGTCCGCGGACCGTTGTTCCAAGGCCCGGCCCATTTGGAACAGGGCGCCCCCCGCGCGGGCCAGGTGCCGGGTGGCGTCCCGCATGTTCGCGATCCGCTGCATGGTTGCCTCACCCTGCGCCTCGGCACCGGCGCGCGCCAGGAACCGGTCCAGCTCTTGTTCCACCTGTCCGCCGATGCGCGCATACTTGGCCATGCGCTGGTGCAGCGCGGCCTGCTCCTTGGGGTCGGCGGTGAGCAGCAGCCTGCGCAGCATGCCCACCATCCGTTCGCAGCGCTTGGCCTGGTTCACGGCCTCGTTCTGCGCCTCCATCAGGGAAAGCTCCGGTGTGAGCGCCATCATCGGGTCTTCCATGTAGGTGAGGCGGTGTTGCGCATCGGGCGCGTTGTGGGCCGGCACCCAGCGGGTCACCACCCGCTCGATCCACGGCACGCATTGCAGCAGCACAAGCCCGTTGAGCACGTTGAAGGCGAAATGCAGGTAGGCCAAGGACCATTTCAGGACGGAGATATCCGAGCGCGGATCGGCGCCATTGATCCATTCCGTGGCCGTGGCAACGCCTGCCAGCAACGGCTTGTAGAGCACCAGCGCCCCGGCCACGCCCAGCAACTTGATCAGCAGGTGCGCCCGGGCGGCACGCTTGGCCCAGACGTTGCCCGCCTGCGCAGCGATGATCGCCGTGAATGTGGTGCCGATGTTCTCCCCCAGCACCAGTGCCGCACCGGAGGAGTAGTTGATCGTGCCCGCCTCGCACAACGCGAGGGTAAGCACCAGCGCCACACTGGAGGATTGCACGGTGAGGGCGAGCAAGGCGCCGATGGCCACGAACAACAGGACCGAGACCGGCCCGAGGTCCTGGAGCGTGTGCAAGAAGCCCATCGTGGCCGCCGAAGGAGGGGGCACATGGTCGCGGATCAGGCCGATGGCCAGAAAAAGAAGCGCCATGCCCACCAGCAGGTTGCTGGCCGGTTTCAGCCGGGGCGATCGGGCAAGCAACAGCGGCAGGGCCAGTGCCAACAGGGGCAGCGCCACCGAGGCCAGTTGCCAGGCGGAGAAGCCGATCGCCGCGAACAACAACAGTTTCAACGTGGTGCCGATGTTGGCACCGATCAACACGGGAATGGCGCGCCGCAAGGAGAGGATCCCGGAGTTCACGAAGCTCACCACCATCACGGCCACCACGGACGAATACTGCATCACCGCGGTGAGCGCCAGCCCGGTGACCCACGTACATGCGTCCGCGCCTCCTTTTTTGATTGTGCATGGGGATGCCGATCCGGCGGTGCCGGTGGAGCAGGCCAACCTGCTCTACGAAGCGCTGATCCGGGCGGGCGCTCCGGCCGAACTGCTGACCCTGCACAACGCCGGCCACGGGTTGGAACCGCTGGCTGGCGAGATGCGGCCTTCGGCTGAGGAGATGTTTGGGAGAATTATCGGGTTTTTAGTTCGTACCCTGGTGTGAACTTCTGTCGAAGATCACCCGCCGAGCCATTCTATTCACGCCTGTAATTCCTGGCATGCTTGGTGCGAGGCGATGGCATTCAGGGGCGATGGAACTTGCCCGGATATCTTTTTCTTCCAGATCGCCCGTTTCCTGATTGACAAATCCCTATATCTTTGCCATAATGATTATGCTAAAGCGCTTTATCATTTCACATTCCAAAGAAAAACATGCGTAGATGTCACCGAAAGAGAAAGTGACCCTCGAAGACATTGCCCAAAAAGCCGGGGTTTCGGTCCCGACCGTTTCTCAGGCGCTGTCAGGTAAAGGACGCATCTCGCGGGATACCAGGGAGCGCATCCTGCAGGTGGTGGAGGAATTATCTTACCATCCCGATCCAGTCGCCCAATCCCTGGCGCGCCGCCGCTCGGATGCGATCGAACCCCGGGCCACTCGCCGGCCCAACAGGAAATCCATGCGACAAGCCAATTTTCTCGACTTTGTCTCCCCTCACGAACTATCCCTGGCCGTGCAGATTGAGGCGCAGCAGTTGGAGGAGGAAGGCTACGTGGAGGACGGATTACGAGTCGACGCCGGTGCACTGCGTGATCTGCCTAAAACCCGCCTGGCCACATTGTT
>CALMYC010000203.1 GCA_937873385.1 uncultured Flavobacteriales bacterium
GACCTCGACCCGCGCCTGACCCTGCCGGACGGCCGCCGCCTGGCCGACCTGGAGGCCGCCCTGGACCCGCGCGAGCAGCGGGCCGAGCCCATCGCCGACCTGGGACCCGCATGACCGGGGGGGCGACCGCCACGCGCGATCCGCGGGATCCGGGTCACGCTATGATCGCGTGCCTCCGACGGCGCCAGGAGACGCGGCCGAATGTCCCACACCGATGAGCTCGAGGAGTACGACGCCGAGCTCGAGCTGAGACTGAAGCGCGAGTACGCGGACGTCTTCCCGCTCTTTCGGTTCTGCGTGCTGACGCAGGAGGCCACGTACCTCTGCAACCAGTTCCAGCGCGACTTCATGCCGCAGGCGTCCTACCCGTTCTTCCACATCACGATGGAGGACGTCTGGGTGTGGGACAAGAACCGCCCGACGCGCATCATCCCGAAGGTCGAGATCTACACGACCCAGGACGTGACGGTCGAGATCCTGCGCAGCCTCGACGCGGTGGAGCCGGGCGAACCCGCCGAGTGACCATGCTCCTCGTCATCGACGTGGGCAACACCCAGACGCAGGCCGGGGTGTACCACGGTGAGGATCTGCTGCACGAACTGCGAGATGCCGTGCAGCGTGAGCCCCAGCAGCACCACGATCGGGAACATGATCTGCGACAGGCGGACCGTCTCGTCGACCAGCTCCGGCGACAGGCCGGGCGCGAACAGGGGCATCACCCAGGGAGCGGTGACCACGGCGAGGAGGCTGATCAGGCCCAGCCCGACGCTGATCACCCCCACGAGCGCGCCGGCCAGGCGGCGGGCCTCCTTCTCGCGCCCCTGCTCCTCCAACTCGGTGAAGACCGGCAGGAACGCCGCCGACAGGGCCGAGTCGGCCACCAGGCTGCGCAGCAGGTTGGGGACCGCGAACGCGATGACGAAGGCGTTGATGGCGCCGGTGGTGCCGAAGATCGCGGCGGCGATGACCTCGCGCAGGAGGCCCGCGATGCGGCTCACGCCGGTCCAGAGGGCGAAGATCGCCGTGGACCGCCCGCGCCCGCCCGAGGACGGCTTCGCGCTCACCTCTGGCCGCGATCCGGCCGGGCCGCTACCATGCAGCGCCGACCGACCCATGGAGGACGCCCCGCGTGGCGAACATCAAGCAGCAGAAGAAGCGCAACCGCCGCTCGCTCGAGCAGCGCGACCGCAACCTGAGGTACCGCTCCACGATCAAGACGCTCTTCCGTCGCCTCGACGACGCCGCGACCGCCGGTGACAAGAATGATGGATCGCCCCCCGCGGTGCATGCTACTTCGCCACGGCCATGGACCGCTTCTCGCGGATCACCACCACTTTCACCTGTCCGGGATAGGTCATTTCATTCTGGATCCGGTCGACGATGCTCATGCTGATATTATCGGCCTGACCGTCTGTCACACGCTCGCTTTCCACCATCACGCGCAACTCACGGCCGGCCTGGATGGCAAATGCCTTGGACACCCCGTCGTAGCTCATGGCAATGCTCTCCAGGTCTTTCAGTCGTTTGATGTATTGCTCCACGGCCTCGCGCCTTGCACCGGGGCGTGCGCCGCTGATGGCATCGCATGCTTGCACGATGGGGCTGAGCAGGCTGGTCATTTCGATCTCGTCGTGGTGCGCGCCGATCGCATTGCACACGTCGGGCTTCTCACCGTACTTCTCGGCCAGTTTCATGCCGAGCAAGGCATGGGGCAGTTCGGGCTCATCATCAGGCACTTTGCCGATGTCGTGCAGCAGGCCGGCACGCTTTGCGGCCTTCACGTTCAAGCCCAGTTCAGCGGCCATGGTCGCGCACAGGTTGGCGGTCTCGCGGCTGTGCTGCAACAGGTTCTGGCCATAGCTGCTGCGGTAGCGCATGCGGCCCACCATGCGCATCAGTTCGTTGTGCAGCCCATGGATGCCCAGGTCGATGCAGGTGCGCTTGCCGATCTCCATGATCTCATCCTCCAGGTGGCGCTTGGTCTTGGAAACGATCTCTTCGATGCGGCCCGGGTGGATGCGCCCGTCCTTGACCAACTGGTGCAGTGCCAGGCGCGCCAGTTCGCGGCGCACGGGATCAAAGCAACTGAGGATGATGGCGCCGGGGGTGTCGTCAACCACGATCTCCACGCCGGTGGCTTCCTCCAAGGTGCGGATGTTCCGGCCTTCACGGCCGATGATCCGGCCTTTTAGTTCATCGTTTTCGATGTGGAAGGTGCTCACGGCATTCTCCACCGCATGTTCGGTGGCCACCCGTTGGATGGTTTGGATGATGATGCGCTTGGCTTCCTTGTTGGCCGTCAGTTTGGCCTCGTCGGTCACGTCCTTGACCAGGGCCATGGCACTGGTGCGGGCCTCATCCCGCAAGGAATCCACCAACTGCTTCTTTGCATCCTCGGCGCTCAGGCCACTGATGCGCTCCAGTTGGGCCACTTGCTTTTCGTGGGCCTTTTCCACTTCCTGTTTGCGCAGTTCCACGCCTTGCATGCGCTGCTCTATGTCCTGCTTCAGTGCATCCACCTGCTTTTCCTTGGTGGCCAGCTCCTGCTGCTGGCGGCTTAGCTGTTGTTCCCGTTGTTTGTGTTTCTCGGTTCCCTGGTTCAGCCGCTTCTCCCGTTCACGGGCATCGCGTTCATGTTCCTCCTTCATCTGGAGGAATTTTTCCTTGGCCTGCAGGATCTTCTCCTTCTTCAGGGCTTCCCCCTCGGCTTCGGCCTCCCGCAATATGCCGGTGCTGCGCTTTTTGAGCAGACTGTTCAGCAGCACGTAAACCACGCCGCCCCCGACCAGCAGCCCCAACAGGGCCCCGATCAATGTTGATACGATCTCGAAATCAGTGGACCATGGGCGCCCCGCAGGAGCGAAGGGGTTGGATCAGCCGTTGAGGTCGTTCAGCAATCGTTCCAGTTCGTCCAGGGCTTCCAACTCGATGGAGGCAGCTTGGGGCTTCTTCGCATTGAGCGCACGCGTGGTGACTTCCAGTGCGGCCATGGCCAACAGGTCCTGCTTGTCGGTGAGCGGATAGCTCTTCTTCAAGCGGGCGATGCTTTCATTGATCTCTTGGGCAGCCGCACGGATGTTCGCCTCCTCATCCGGATGGATGGTGAGCGGGTAGGCCCGTCCGGCCAATTCAATCCTGATCGATCGCTCGTCCATGGTGTCGGTTCCCGTTCCGGTCAGTTGTTCAACAACGCCAAGCATCGGTCTATTTCGGACACCAGTTCGTCGATCTCTTCCTTCGTTCCTTCCCGCCCGGTTCCCCCTTCCGGGGCCTTGGTGGTGCGGAGAACCTCGTTCTCCTGCTCAAGCTCCTTGATCCGGGCCCGCAATACCTCGGCTTCACGGCCTTGGTCCTGCAAGCGGGTTTCCATGGCCACGGCTGCCGCCGATACCCGGTTCCGCTCCTCCTTCAGGAGCTTCAACCGTGCATGTGCCGCACCTATCCGATCCCGTAGGCCTTCCATGTCTTCTTGGGCAAAAGACCGTTATGGTCCGAGCCAAAGATAACCGTAGAAAAAGCTTTTGCACGCCGTTTGTTTGCACGGCCCCTTGTTCATGGCCCCCTCCCGTACAATGGAACCCGGCCTTCCAAGTCCGGTAACTTGCGCCCGGCCCGGCATTCACCACCATCGGACCACTTTTGCCAAAAACAGTAAAGCTAAAGTTAAAGTGAATACATACAAAATCCTTGTGTTCAGTGCATTGACACTGACATCCGTCAATCTGAACGCACAACCTGGGAAACCCAGCTTCCGGCCTCCGATGGACCTGCCCATGGAAGTGGCGGGCAACTTCATGGAATTGCGTACCAACCACTTCCATTCAGGACTTGACATGAAGACGAACGGCCGGATCGGGCAACCGGTGATGGCCGTGGCCGATGGCTGGGTGAGCCGGATCAAGGTAAGCCCTTGGGGCTACGGCAAAGCCGTTTATGTGGACCACCCCTCGGGCTACACCACAGTATATGGCCATCTTGACCGGCTGAATGGCCTGCTGGCCAAGAAGTTGCTTGATATCCAATACACCAGTCGCAGTTTTAGCGTTGACCAGTATTTCCAACGCGGTGAGCTGCCCGTCTCCAAGGCGGAAGTAATCGCCTTCAGCGGCAACACCGGTGGATCCACCGCACCCCACCTGCATTTTGAAGTGCGGCGGACTTCGGACCAACACGCCTTGGACCCGCAGGCGTATGGCATGAATCCACCTGACCATGTTTTCCCTACCCTTTCAGGGGTGCGCATTTATCCTTTGGACAGTACTTCAAAGACTAAGCCATATCCAACTGGAAATTCGGGGTTTGCAACTGTTCAATTGAATGATTCCACCTATGGGCTTAAGCCGGGTGCCGATGTGGCTGCATACGGCCGCGTGGGCTTGGCCTTCAATGTTGTGGACCGGTACAGCAACAGCAACAATGCGTGCGGGATCCGGGCACTCAAGGTATCCGTGGATGGCCAGCCAGTGACCGACATTCGCCTGGAAGAGATCGACTTCGGCCTTCAACGCTACGTGAATGCATACATGGACTACGGCCTGTACAAGGACAAGGACATGTATTACAACCGGAGCTTCAAAATGCCGAACAACAAGTTGGACTTCTACGGAAATTTCACCAGACCTGGGCAGATAGAAACAAGTCCCGGGAAGGACCAGGAGGTGCGCGTGGAGGCCACGGATGCCGCTGGCAACCGGTCCGTACTGAACTTTACGCTTCATGGCGCCCATCCGGATGAAGCCTCCAAATGGCCGACCAGGCAGCCCAGGGGCCAATTATGCCGATACGACAAGTCCAACAAGATCACCTTGGAAGGAATGCGTTTTTCGCTGCCGCCCGATGCCCTGTATGACAATACCTACATCACCTCCTCAACAGGACCGGCACCAGCACATGCATTGGCACCGCTGTACCAGGTGGCGGATGAGCTGACCCCGCTCCAACTTCCAGCGGAGATCAGCATTGCCGTGAACAAGGGAAATATTCCGGAGCAAGCATCCAAATTGCTGTTGGTGCGCATGGTAAAAGGCAAGCCCGTGGCGGAAGGAGGTGCCTTTGCCGACGGGCAAGTGACCGGGGCGGTGCGCAACTTCGGTTCCTTTACCGTCATGCTGGACACCACGCCACCCGTGCTCACGCCCATTGGCCTGACCGAGAGCATGAAGGGCCGGAAAGGATTCAAGATCAAGGTGCGGGACGACCTCTCCGGCATTGACCAATATGCGGGTACGATCGACGGCAAATGGGTTCTCCTTGAATACGAGCCGAAAAGCAGCATGCTGGAACATGCTTTTGATGCCTATACGGACCAACCCGGAACACATGAATTCCGCCTGGAGGTGAGCGATGAACGCGGGAACAGGAGCACCTTCAGCCGCACATTCACGCGGTAGGCCATTGCGTGCAACGAACTGCGTGCCATAGCCGTATGAGGGCCAGCTAATTCACCGGCATGCGGCGCTCCATTCCCCCATTGGCCATTGTTTCATTATCCTGCCTGCTGCTGACCCCCGGTTGTGGCACCACGATGCTGGGCGGCCGAGGTTCGGGGGTGATCGAGTACACGATGAGCTTTCCGGGCCTGGACCCCAACGGCCTGATGGCGGACATGCTGCCAAGCAAGACCGTCCTGACCTACAACAGGGAGCACCAGTCACTGGACCTGAGCGCCGGCATGGGTGTATTCAAGACGAGCATGGTGGTGAACACGCCCGCAAAGGAGCTGAATTACCACATGAGCGTAATGGGCAAGAACCTGATGGCGGTACTGCACACGCGCGACCTTTCGAACCTGAACCAGGGCGAGCCGCCTTTGGCGATCGTGTACACTTCCGCCATGGACACCATCGCCGGATTTCCGTGCAAACAAGCGTTCATCATCTACGAGGGGATCGACCGCCCCGAGGAAGAAGTGTGGTACACGGACGAAATCCCCATGGATTCACCGAATTGGTTCGGCCCTTACAGCGAGGTGCCGGGTGTGTTGATGCGCTACGACCTTGTACAGCACCATGTCCGCATGCACATGGAAGCCACCTCCGTGAAACCCGGGCCTGTGGATGCCGCCCTTTTTGCCGTGCGCCCCGACCACCAACAGGTGAGCCCGGAAGTGCTGTACCAGCAAATGGACGAAGTGCTGGGTGCCTTCGCGAATTGATCGATTGCACGTACCGCGTTCACGGCAGCGGCAAGCACCGGGCTGCTGCCACAGTGCATTGTTGATAATAGGCCGCGCCCCGGCTGCGTTGCTCCCATGGGTTGCGGGTAGCTTCGTCCCGTTCCGTGTTGGCGTGCTTTGCCGGCATCAAGGCGGATCTGCACCTCTCCCTTCGGCGACAGAAATGAACAAATTGCGCGAAACATCACCAGCGGAGGAAAAACCTGTAAGGAAGCCCAAAACCAAGCGGGCCAAGGGCGATAAACAGACCGGTGAAAGCCGGTGGTCGCGGGTGGGTGCGTTCCTGCGCGATGAACGCGTGCACAAGGTCTCGGGCCTGTTCCTGGTCCTGGCCTCCTTCTATCTTTTGGTGGCTTTCACCAGCTACCTCTTCACCTGGCGCATGGACCAGGACCTGATGAGCCGCCCGTGGAGCGAAATTTTCAGTCCGGACGTGCGCGTGGAAAACTGGCTCGGCAAGATCGGCGCGCTCATCAGCCACCAGTTCATTTTCCGCTGGTTCGGCATCGCCGCTTTCCTGATCGTCCTGTGGACGTTTCTGGCGGGTGTGCGCATCAGCCTGCGCACTTGGCTGCTGCCTTTTGGCAAGACGATGCGATGGACGTTGATGGGCCTGTTCTGGCTTCCCACGCTGTTGGGCTTTTTCTTCCCCAAGGGCGGCTGGCAGGTGCTGGGCGGCGGCATTGGCTATGCCATCAACAACCATTTGAGCGCATGGCTGGGCACGTTCGGGGCAGGTGCATTGATTTTTTTCGCGGCCGCCGCGTTCCTGGTGTACACTTTCAACCCTTCGTTGTCATGGATGGCCGCCCTCTTCCAGCGGAAGCCCAAGCCGGAGGTGGTTGACGCTGAGGAAACCGCCGAAGATCAACCGGTCCGTGGGAACCGCATGCGCGAGGCTGAGGAAGATGTTCAAACGGCAGTCGGGGCCATTCCCGCGGCTGTACCCATGGCGGAGGATGACACTGAGGAAGAGGAACCGGACGAGGAGGAACGGATGCCACAGGAGGAAGAAAAAACGGACCTGCCGCAAGAACTGCCCAACATCATTGCCCTGGATGCCGCAGCGGTGGCCCAAGACCTGAGCGGCATCACCGAGGAAGCCAATGGCTTCAGCGTGGAAGTCCGCGCACCGGAGGAAGCGCTCACCGAAGCGCAGATCGATGCCAAGCTGAAGGAATTCGGCGAGTACGACCCCACCCTGGACCTGAGCAGCTACATCCCCCCTACCCTGGACTTGCTCGCTGAGCACAGCACCGGGGAACTCACCGTGACGAAGGAAGAGCTCGAGGAGAACAAGAACAAGATCGTCACCACGCTGAACAATTACAACATCGGGATCGACAAGATCAAGGCCACCATCGGGCCCACGGTCACCTTGTACGAGATCGTGCCGCAGGCGGGGGTGCGCATCAGCAAGATCAAGAACCTGGAGGACGACATTGCGCTAAGCCTGGCCGCACTCGGCATCCGCATCATTGCGCCCATTCCCGGCAAGGGCACCATCGGCATTGAGGTGCCCAACAGCAAACCCCAAGTGGTGAGCATGCGCGGCGTGGTGGCCAGTGAGAAATTCCAGAACAGCACGGCCGACCTGCCCATTGTCCTGGGCAAGACCATCAGCAACGAAACATTCGTGACCGACCTGGCCAAGATGCCGCACTTGCTGATGGCGGGGGCCACGGGACAAGGCAAATCGGTGGGATTGAACGCGATTCTGGTCAGCCTGCTCTACAAGAAGCACCCCAGCCAGATCAAATTCGTGCTGGTGGACCCGAAGAAGGTGGAGCTTACGCTCTTCAACAAGATCGAGCGGCACTTCCTGGCCAAACTGCCCGGTGAAGGTGAGCCGATCATCACCGACACCAAGAAGGTGGTGGCCACATTGAACAGCTTGTGCATTGAGATGGACGAGCGCTACGAACTGCTCAAGGACGCCGGCGTGCGCAACCTCAAAGAGTACAACGCCAAGTTCATCAGCCGCAGGCTGAACCCGGAGAACGGCCACCGCTTCCTCCCCTACATCGTGCTGGTGGTGGACGAGTTCGCTGACCTGATCATGACCGCCGGTCGCGAGGTGGAAACGCCCATCGCGCGGCTGGCCCAGCTGGCCCGCGCCATCGGCATTCATCTGATCATTGCCACCCAGCGCCCCAGCGTGAACATCATCACCGGCACCATCAAGGCCAACTTCCCGGCGCGCATTGCCTTCCGGGTCACCAGCAAGATAGACAGCCGCACCATCCTGGACAGCGGCGGCGCCGACCAGTTGATCGGCCGGGGCGACATGCTCCTCAGCACCGGCAACGACCTGATCCGCATCCAGTGCGCCTTTGTGGACACGCCCGAGGTGGAGGCGATCACGGAGTTCATCGGCAACCAGCGCGGCTACCCGGATGCACTGATCCTGCCGGAGGTGCCCACCGAGGAAGGCGAAGGCGGCGGGGACTTGGACATTGGCGAACGCGACAGCATGTTCGAGGAGGCTGCCCGCGTGGTGGTCCAAACCCAGCAGGGCAGCACCAGCCTGATCCAGCGCAAGCTGAAGCTGGGCTACAACCGGGCCGGCCGCATCGTGGACCAGTTGGAAGCCGCAGGCATCCTTGGTGCGTTCGAGGGTTCCAAGGCGAGGAAGGTGCTGGTGCCGACCGAGGCGGCACTGGATGAGATGCTCGGGCAGGAGCACCGGCCTTGACAGGACGGTCGAGTTCCCCGCTGCTGTTGCCTTCAGTGAGACCGTCCAGCTTCAGCCAGCCGTGGCCGAACCCTCCTCCAATTTCGAGGCGATCCAATCCCGGGCCACCTGCTCATGTTGGGTGACGAGCACCCGCGGCAACGCGGGGAAATTGGAGAAATAGAGCCGCGTGAGCATGCCGATCATGCTCGCCTTTGCCACAACGGCGATGGCCAGCAGCTGGCTTTCCGCCCGGTCTGCCTGTCCTTGGTCCACGGACATGGTATCCATGTCATAGTCCACATCCTCCGGAATGATGGTCAGCGTGGCATAAGGACGTGTGCCCATCAGCGCCCGCCGCATGACTTGCACCTCGGCAATGGCCGGCAGGTTGAACTTGATCCCGGGATGGTAATGGATCTCGATCAACTGCGGGTGCACCACCTTGAGCGTGGCTATGCCGGTCCGGTATTCCTTGGGTTCAATGGTCATGGTGCAAGGAGTTGGTGGAGGTGGATCAATGCGCCTTTGCCCTGCAAGCTACGGTTTTGCCACCTCAAGCGCACAATGGCCGACCATGCACGATCATGCCCGCTTAAGACGCTTCAGCCCGCATTGGCGGGGCCTGCCTTCACTTTTTCGGCCAGCCATGCCCGGGCAACGGCTTCATCCTGCGTCACCAGGGTGCGTTGCAGCTGGGGGTAGTAGGAAAGATAAAGCCGGGTGAGCATTTCGATCATGCTGGCCCCCACCACCACGGCTGAAGCCATCACCTGGCTTTCCGCATGGTCCGCCTTCCCCTGGTCCCGGCTCATGGTGTCCAGGTTGTAGTCCACGTCTTCCCGAATGATTGTGAGCGTGGCGTAAGGCCTATTCCCCATGAGTTCACGCCTTTTGGCCTGCACTTCGGCAACAGCATCCGCTCGGAACATGCAGCCCTCGTCGTAGTGGATCTCGATCAATTGCGGGCTCACCACCCTAAGCGTGGCAATGGGGGTGCGGTGTTCCTTGGGTGCAACGGTCATCGGAAAGGGCACATGTGATCGGGCTTCGCAATGTATTTCGGCCCGATGTGGAACAGCCCTCACCGGGACGGACAGTTGCCCCTGTGATGAAACTCGGCAACGGGCCAAGGAAGCAACCGGCGAATGCGCGGGGACAAGTGCACGGCAGGCCCAACCACGCGGGTTGGGAACAAATTTCGAGGAAATCGTTTCACTCCTCCCCCGTCGCCTTCTTCAGCCCGTCCTCGATCATGTTGTAGAACTGGTCCATCTTGGGCAGGATGAAGATCCGTATGCGGCGGTTCTGTCCCCGCCCCTCAGGCGTGTCGTTGCTGGCCTTTGGCACGTATTGGCTGCGGCCCGCTGCGGTGATGCGCGAGGGGTCCACTTTGTAATCGTTCTGAAGTACCCGGGTGATGGCAATGGCCCGCGAAGCGCTCAGGTCCCAGTTGTCCTTCATGCAATCACGGCTGATGGGCACATTGTCGGTATGGCCTTCCACAAGTACTTCCTGGTCCGGCTTGTCATTGAGCACCGTGGCCACCTTGCCCAGCACATCCCGGGCACGGGTGGACAGCTCGCTGCTGCCGCTCTTGAACAACATCTTGTCACTGAGTTCAATGAACACCACGCTCTTTTCCACGTTCACCGTAACGTCGGTGTCATTGAGGTTGCCAAGCGAGGTTTTCAGGCTGATCACCAATGCCAGCGTAACGGAATCCTTTTTCGTGAGCGCATCCTGCATGGTGCGGATCTGCAGGTCCTTCTCCTTGATGCTCTCCAAGCTCTTTTCCAGGTTGGAGGCCTCCTTGGCGCTGAGGGTGGCCATGTTGCCCACGTTGTTCAGCAAGGCCTGGTTGGTCACGCTCATCTCGGCCACCTGTTCCTTGAGGTGGTCAATGCTGGTCTGCATGTTGGCATTCTTTCCTTCCATGGCGGACTTGGCGCTGTTGCACGCATCCAGGGCCCGGTTCGCATCGGCGAGTTTGTCGATCAGGTTTTGGTTGGAAAGCTGAATGGCCGTGTACTTCTTCTTGGAAACACACGAGGCGAACAGCGCCACGAGGGTCAATGCGAGGAAGGTCTTGTATTTCATGGGTCCGGCGGATGTTTTCCGGGGGCCAAGATAACCGCCGGAACCGTCCCGACGAACACGCCAGTGGTCGTACCCCTGGCCGTGTCCGAAGCACCACATTTGCACGTGCAGGTTACGTACCTTGTGATCCGTTTACGGGTCAGCACTTGGTGGCCCGTACCCCAACACAATAAAAATCCCAATGCCATGAGCGACGCTGCCGACAACGACAAGAAAGCAAAACTGACCTCCATTTCCGGCTGCCCGGTTGCGGACAACCAGAATGTGCTCACCGCCGGGCCCCGCGGCCCCCAACTCCTGCAAGACGTTTGGTTCCTGGAGAAGCTGGCCCACTTCGACCGCGAGGTGATCCCCGAGCGGCGCATGCACGCCAAGGGTTCCGGCGCGTACGGCACCTTCACCGTCACCAACGACATCACCCAGTACACCCGGGCGAAGCTCTTCTCCAAGGTGGGCAAGAAGACCGACCTCTTCGCCCGCTTCTCCACCGTGGCCGGCGAGCGCGGCGCGGCCGATGCCGAGCGCGACATCCGCGGCTTCGCCGTGAAGTTCTACACCGAGGAAGGCAACTGGGACCTGGTGGGCAACAACACACCGGTGTTCTTCATGCGCGACCCGCTGAAATTCCCCGACCTCAACCACGCCGTGAAGCGCGATCCGCGCACCAACCTGCGCAGCGCCCGCAACAACTGGGACTTCTGGACCAACCTGCCCGAGGCATTGCACCAGGTCACCATCGTGATGAGCGACCGGGGCATTCCCGCCGGCTACCGCCACATGCACGGCTTCGGCTCGCACACCTTCAGCTTCATCAATGCCAAGAACGAGCGCTTCTGGGTGAAATTCCATCACGTGTGCCAGCAGGGCATCAAGAACCTGACCGACGCCGAGGCCGCCGCCCAGATCGCCAACGACCGCGAAACCAGCCAGCGCGACCTCTACGAAGCCATCGAGAAGAAAGACTTTCCGAAGTGGAAGCTCTGCGTGCAGGTGATGCCCGAGGCCGATGCCGCCAAGGTGCCGTACAACCCCTTCGACCTCACCAAGGTGTGGCCCCACGGCGACTACCCGCTGATCGAGGTGGGCGAATGGGAGCTGAACCGCAACCCGGACAACTACTTCGCCGAGGTGGAGCAAGCCGCCTTCAACCCGGCCAACGTGGTGCCCGGCATCGGCTTCTCCCCGGACAAGATGCTGCAAGGCCGCCTCTTCTCCTACGGCGATGCACAGCGCTACCGCCTGGGCGTGAACCACCAGCAGATCCCCGTGAACGCGCCGAAATGCCCGGTGCACAGCTTCCACCGCGACGGCGCCATGCGCGTGGACGGCAACCACGGCAGCACGCTGGGCTACGAGCCCAACAGCTACGGCGAATGGCAGGAGCAGCCCAACTTCGCTGAGCCACCGTTGAGCTTGAACGGCGCCGCCGACCACTGGAACCACCGCGAGGACACCGACTACTATTCGCAGCCCCGTGCGCTGTTCAACCTGATGAAGCCCGCGCAGCAGCAGGTGCTGTTCGACAACACGGCGCGCGCCATGGGCGATGCGCCGCGCATGGTGAAGCTGCGCCACATCGGCAACTGCCTGAAGTGCGACCCGGCCTACGGGGCAGGCGTGGCCAAGGCGCTGGGGATACCGGTCTCGGAAGTACAGGCGTAGGACCGGCATATACCCGCTGCCGCAGGATCCGCTGATCGACAGCGGGCGGGGCGTTTTCCGTTGCCACGGCAGGCCACTCCGGCGCGGGTCCGATGCCTATCGGACCCGCGCTCGGGCTTGGCCTCGCGAGCTCGGCCACCACGACCCGGCGTTCGGCTTGACCGATCATTCCAAGAGGCTGCCGGGTGCCCGGCCCCTCATCCGCCTCCGCGCGTGCCTTTTTTCCAATCGTCCATCTCCGCGTGAAGGCACGAGCGAAGGACGCTCGCGTGAGTTGAGGCGTACGGCCATCAGCGCATCAGCCTTGGGCGGGGCGGAACCATCGCGTCCATGCCGGACCACTGATCGCTGGACCGGCTTATCCACCCATTCCCTACTTTGCCCGCGAATGCCCACCGGCATTCCACTCCTTAAGTGAAAAATGACCAGCACCCAGCAGAACGAGGAACTAAAAAGGCGCATTTGGCAGATCGCCAATGATGTGCGCGGCACCGTGGATGGATGGGACTTCAAGCAGTATGTGCTTGGGGCACTTTTCTACCGCTTCATCAGCGAGAACTTTTCACGCTACATCGAAGGCGGGGATGAAAGCATCGACTACGCCAAGCTCAGTGATGATGTCATCACCAACGCGATCAAGGATGATGCCATCAAGACCAAGGGCTACTTCATCTACCCCAGCCAGCTCTTTGAGAACGTGGTGGCCAAGGCGAAGGACAATGAGAACCTGAACACGGACCTGAAGGCGATCTTCACTGCGATCGAAAGCTCTGCGATGGGTTATGCCTCTGAAGAGGACATTAGAGGGCTGTTCGGGGATTTCGACACCACGAGCAACCGTTTGGGGCAAACAGTAAAGGACAAGAACAGCCGGCTCGCCGCTGTGCTGAAAGGCGTGAACGACCTCGATTTCGGTCACTTTGAGGACAACCAGATCGACCTCTTTGGGGATGCCTATGAATACCTGATCGGCAACTACGCCGCCAACGCTGGGAAGTCAGGGGGCGAGTTCTTTACGCCGCAGCATGTTTCCAAGCTGATCGCGCAACTGGCCATCCACGGGCAGAAGAGCGTGAACAAGGTGTACGACCCCGCCACGGGTTCCGGGTCCCTGCTGCTGCAGGCGAAGAAGC
Organism: uncultured Flavobacteriales bacterium; assembly: GCA_937873385.1. Taxonomy (GTDB): domain Bacteria; phylum Bacteroidota; class Bacteroidia; order Flavobacteriales_F; family PHOS-HE28; genus PHOS-HE28. The sequence continues at coordinate 13,745 of CALMYC010000203.1, forward strand.
ACATGGCCGACCACCTGATCGAGGAAGGTTTCTTCGGGCAGGAGATCAACCACACCACGTACAACTTGGCGCGGATGAACATGTTCCTGCACAATGTGAACTACGACAAGTTCAACATTCAACTGGGCGACACCCTCACCGATCCCCGCTTCCGCGACGAAAAGCCCTTTGATGCCATCGTCTCCAATCCACCGTACTCGATCAAGTGGGTCGGCAGCGACGACCCCACGCTGATCAACGACGAACGCTTTGCCCCGGCAAGCGTATTGGCCCCCAAGTCGAAAGCGGATTTCGCCTTTGTGCTGCATGCCCTCAACTACCTCTCCGCCAAGGGGCGCGCCGCCCTCGTCTGCTTCCCCGGCATCTTCTACCGGGGTGGTGCCGAACAGAAGATCCGGCAATACCTCGTGGACAACAACTTCGTGGAGACCGTGATCTCGTTGGCGCCCAACCTCTTCTACGGCACTACCATCGCCGTGAACATCCTGGTGCTCTCCAAGCATAAGCAGGATACCAACGTGCAGTTCATCGATGCCTCGGGGGAGGACTTCTTCAAGAAGGTGACCAACAACAACCTGATGACCGATACGCACATCGCAGCGATCGTGAAGCTCTTCGACCGCAAGAAGGATGTGGCGCACGTGGCCAAGAACGTGCGCATGGAGGCCATTGCGGAGAACGGCTACAACCTCTCCGTAAGCTCCTATGTGGAGGCCAAGGACACCCGCGAGGTGATCGACATCGCCCAGCTGAACCGGGCCATTGAAGCCACCGTGAGCAAGATCGATGGTTTGCGGAAGGACATCAACGCCATTGTAGCGGAAATTGAAGGAGCGAAGGCATGAGCGCGAACAACTTCTTGGAAAAGCTGCTGGATGGCGCGGAGGTGGAATGGGTGCCTCTTGGTGACATCAGCGAGATATATGGTGGCCTTACAGGAAAGTCCAAGGCCGACTTTCAGGATGGCAACGCGAAGTACGTCTCGTACAAGAACATCTTTAGCAACATAGAAGTCGACACAGCAATACTTGAGCTTGTCCGAGTAGGAGACAACGAACGGCAGCATAAAGTGCAATATGGAGATGTTCTGTTCACAGGGTCATCAGAAATTGCAGATGAAGCAGGTATGTCTTCGGCTGTTACACGCGTTCTTGAAGAACCCGTTTACTTGAACAGCTTTTCATTTGGACTGAGATTCCATGATGGCATCACGTTGAAACCAGAGTTCGCCAAGTATTTGTTCCGTACACATTACATGCGGACAGCGATTGCCAATTCGGCAAGTGGTGTAACACGCTTCAATGTATCTAAAGCTCGATTCAAGAATATCCTCATCCCCATTCCCTGCCCGGAGAACCCTGCGAGATCCCTGGACATCCAAGCCGCCATCGTGCGTATCTTGGATAGCTTCACAGAGCTTACAGCCGAGCTTACAGCCGAGCTTACGGCACGGGCACAGCAATACGACTACTATCGCGATCAGCTTTTGAATATTGAGGAAAAGGAGTGGAAGCCTTTGGGCGAGGTTGCCACCATTGGCACAGGAAGCCGCAACACGAACGAAGCAAAGGAAAGTGGACGGTATCCCTTCTATGTTCGATCACAGACACCAAAAGCGATTGATGAATACGAGTTTGATGAAACAGCAATAATTACAGCAGGAGACGGGGTAGGTGTAGGCAAGGTCTTTCACTATGTAACTGGGAAATACGCTTTGCACCAAAGGGCGTATCGAATTGTTGTTACGAGCGAATTGATCAACTCAAGATTCTTGTTCCATTTCATCAGATGCCACTTCCCCAAGTATCTAGCAATGACCTCCGTTCATGCATCGGTAACATCACTCAGAAAACCGATGTTTGAAAAGTATCCCGTGCCCATACTCCCGCTCGCAGAACAAGCCCGTATCGTCTCCATCCTCGACAAATTCGACACGCTGACGCACTCCCTCAGCGAAGGCCTACCGCGTGAGATCGAGTTGCGCCAACAGCAGTATGAGCACTACCGCGACCTGTTGTTACAATTTCCAAGGCACAATGCACAGGGCACAATTGGCAAAGCACAGGGTACAATGCCCAATGAACAATGAAAGGGAATGTGATAAGCTATAAAAGCAAGCGGTTTGCGGTGCGGGTGATACGGCTCTATCAACACCTAACGGAGCACAAGCGGGAGTTCGTTCTTTCGAAGCAATTGTTGCGCAGCGGTACGAGCATTGGCGCGAACGTGAGGGAGGCAGGAAGGGCACAGAGCAAGAAGGACTTCACTTCGAAAATGAACATCGCGCTCAAGGAAGCCGCCGAGAGCGAATACTGGCTCGAACTCCTGCAAGAGACCGATTACCTGACACGACCGGAATACGACAGCCTTGCCCAAGACTGCGGCGAACTCAATCGGCTCCTAATCTCCATCGTCAGAACCTCAAACACGAACGTTTAACTGTGCATTGTGCCTTGTAAATTATGGATTGCTACACGCCCATCGCCGAAACCCAAAACTTCATCGTCCTCGACCGGTACGAGCGCCCGAGCGTGGTGAATGAGGATTACCAGAGCGAAGATGCGTTGGAGCGCGAGTTCATCAATGACCTGCTGAACCAAGGCTACGACTACGTGGCGGATATCCGCACCCCCGAAGCCATGTCGGCGAATGTGCGGGTGCAACTCCAGCAACTGAACGATGTTCAGTTCACGGACGCCGAATGGAAGCGTTTTGAGGAAAACTACCTCGACCCTGCCAGTGAGAGCAGCACGGACAAGGCCCGCAAGCTCCACGAGGACTACATCCATGACTTCGTTTTCGACGACGGGCATATCGAGAACATCTACCTGCTGGATAAGAAGAACGTGCTGCGCAACAAGCTGCAGGTCATCAAGCAGTTCGAGCAGGCGGGCAGCCATGCGAACCGCTACGATGTCACCATCCTGGTGAACGGCCTGCCCTTGGTGCAGGTGGAACTGAAGAAGCGCGGCGTGGCCATCCGCGAAGCCTTCAACCAAGTACACCGCTACAGCAAGGAAAGCTTCAATTCGGAAGCCTCGCTGTACAAGTATGTGCAACTCTTCGTGATCAGCAACGGCACGGATACGCGCTACTTCGCCAACACCACCAAGCGGGACAAGAACAGCTTCGACTTCACCATGAATTGGGCGCGGGCGGACAACACGCTCATCAAGGACATCAAGGACTTCACGGCCACCTTTTTCCAGCAGAAGACCCTGTTGGAAGTGCTGCTGAAGTACTCCGTGTTCGACACCAGCAACACGCTGCTGGTGATGCGCCCCTACCAGATCGCGGCAACGGAGCGCATCCTGTGGAAGATCAAGAGCGCCTACAACGCCAAGCAGTGGAACAGCACCGACGGCGGTGGCTACATCTGGCACACCACCGGATCGGGCAAGACCCTTACCAGCTTCAAGGCAGCGCGCCTGACCACGGAACTGGATTTCGTGGACAAGGTCTTCTTCGTGGTGGATCGCAAAGACCTCGACTACCAGACGATGAAGGAGTACCAACGCTTCTCCCCGGACAGCGTGAACGGGTCCGAGAACACGGCGGGCCTGAAGCGGAACATCGAGAAGGACGACAACAAGATCATCGTCACCACCATCCAGAAGCTCAACAACCTGATGCGCGGGGAGAGCGACCTGCCCATCTACAGCAAGCAAGTGGTCTTCATTTTCGATGAGTGCCACCGCAGCCAGTTCGGCGAGGCACAGAAGAACCTGACGAAGAAGTTCAAGAAGTACTACCAGTTCGGCTTCACGGGCACGCCCATCTTTCCACAGAACGCCTTGGGTGCTGAAACGACGGCAAGCGTTTTCGGTCGGGAACTGCATTCCTATGTCATCACGGATGCCATCCGCGATGAAAAGGTGCTGAAGTTCAAAGTGGACTATAATAATGTGCGTCCACGGTTCAAATCCATCGAGAGCGAGCAGGACGAGAAGAAGCTCAGTGCCGCTGAGAACAAGAAGGCATTGCTCCACCCGGATCGTATCCGGGAGATCTCGGGCTACATACTGAAGAATTTCCCCCTGAAGACGCATCGTGCCCACATGGGAGCAAAGGGCTTCAACGCCCTGTTCGCGGTGAGCAGCGTGGATGCCGCCAAGGCCTACTATGAAGCCTTCCGCGAGCTACAGGGGGAGCTGGAGGAAAAGAAGCGGCTGAAGGTGGCCACCATCTTCTCCTTCGCGGCCAATGAGGAACAGGATGCCATCGGCGACATCGCGGACGAGAGCTTCGAGGTGAGCGCCATGAACAGCAGCGCCAAGGAATTCCTGGGTGCCGCCATCGCCGACTACAACGCCGCGTTCAGGACGAACTACAGCGTGGACAGCGCGGGCTTCCAGAACTACTACCGCGACCTGGCCCAACGGGTGAAGAAGCAGGAGGTGGACCTGTTGATCGTGGTGGGCATGTTCCTCACCGGCTTCGATGCCCCCACGCTCAACACGCTCTTCGTGGACAAGAACCTGCGCTACCACGGGCTGTTGCAGGCGTATTCACGCACCAACCGGATCTACGATGCCACCAAGACCTTCGGCAACATCGTGACCTTCCGCGACCTGGAGCAAGCCACGATCGATGCGATCACGCTCTTCGGCAACGCCAACACCAAGAACGTGGTGTTGGAGAAGAGCTACAAAGAGTACATGGCGGGTTTCACCGACCTCGCCACAGGCAGGGCCTGCCGCGGTTACGCTGAGGTGGTGAAGGAACTGCAAGCCCGCTTCCCCGATCCCAGTGCCATCTTCAAGGAGCAGGACAAGAAGGACTTCGCGAAGCTCTTCGGCGAATACCTGCGGGTGGAGAACATCCTGCAGAACTACGACGAGTTCACGGGGCTCAAGGCCCTGCAAGGGGTGAACCTGCAAGACCCGCAGGCGGTGGAGGAGTTCAAGGCCAAGCACCACTTGAGCGATGCCGACATCGAAGCCATGCGGACGGTCGACGTGCCTTCGGAGCGCCTGATCCAGGATTACCGGTCCACCTACAACGACACGCGCGACTGGCTGCGACGCCAGAAGGACGGTGCGGAGAAAGAAGCTTCCACCTTGGATTGGGATGATGTGGTCTTTGAGGTGGACCTATTGAAATCCCAAGAGATCAACCTCGACTACATTCTGGAACTCATCTTCGAGCACAACAAGAAAACGAAGAACAAATCCGATCTCATTGATGAGGTCCGGCGGGTGATCCGGGCCAGTATCGGCAACCGCGCCAAAGAGAGCCTGATCGTCGACTTCATCAACCAAACGGACCTGGACGCCATCGGCGACAAAGCCAGCGTGATCGACGCCTTCTTCGCCTTCGCCCAAGAAGAGCAACGGCGCGAAGCGGAATTGCTGATCACGTCCGAAGGGCTGAATGAAGAGGAAGCAAGACGTTACATCAAGGCTTCACTGAAGCGGGAATACGCAACAGAGAACGGCACGGCACTCAATGCCACGCTACCCAAAATGAGCCCGCTGAATCCGCAGTACAAAACGAAGAAGCAAACTGTGTTCGAGAAGATCTCTGCTTTTGTGGAGAAGTTCAAGGGCGTGGGGGGGGAGCTGTGAGGGGGGGCATCCTGCCTGATCCAGAACACCTCAGCGAGCGGCCTGATCCGGAATACCTGCGCTGGCACCTGCAAGAACGATTTGTTGGCTGAGTATACCGATCGGCCACTTCTTCTGCGGTGTGTAGCCCCACCAGTGACCCCGGCCTCTTCATTCAGGAACGCAGTTCCCGGTATGGCCGGGAACACTGGCGGGAGCAGGGGGTTTCATGCAGTAACTTTGCAATAGCGCCGGGATCGGGGCCGTGCGGCTGTGTACTGGCTCTGCCAGTTGCGGCGGCGGATTGAACTCCTCCCGGCGTTGTTGTGTCCCGCAGTACCGCTTCATGGATGTACAGTCGCTGGGCGTTCAAATCCCGGCGCACCTCAACCAACCCATAGTAGGTCTTGCCCTCCCGGCGCTCGCGTATTTCGCGAGTGCCTGTCACTTCATCGGCCTCCGGCCGCCTCCCGGCCTGTTCCCCAATTCCCGATCCACATACTTCATCGGCCGCCTGAGCCGAACAACCCCCCACACTGGCGCGAGCGTCCTCCGCTCGTGCCGCATTCACCTTACGCCGCATCGCATTCAAAGTCCAAGTGTGGATTCGCACTGCTCCACATGTATGCCGATTCATCATTGACCAAGCCCGCGCGTAACGGATTTTCGCGAAGGTAGCGTCGCCGCTGATCGAACAGTTCCGGCTTGTCCAGAATGATCGGACGATTGCTCTGTTGCCAAAACTGATGGTGTACGTTCTGTGGATTCGCCGCTCCATGCTCCCGGAACACCCGCAACATCCACTCCTTCCGGCTTTCACGCGGGTTCGCGGCGATCAGCTTCACCAGTTCCTTGCTCGTATAGGTCTTGAAGTCGCGCATGATCTCGCCTAAGTTTCCGCTAGCTGCTGCCGCGATCAAATGCAGATGGTTGGGCATGATCACGAACTCATAAAGCCGCAGGCCTTTGTTCTTTCGGCAATACGCCAAGTTCTGTAACAGGAACTCGGCATATTCCCTTCGCGTGAACACATCCACCCAACCCACTACCGCGAAAGTGATGAAGTGTGCATAGCCTTCCACGAACTTGTAGCGTTCGCTCATGGTGGTGAAGGTAGAGGCTTTGGGAGGACATGCGAAGAAGGGCACGAGCGGAGGACGCTCGCGCCAGAGTAGGGTACGTTCTGTGGATTCGCCGCTCCATGTTCCCGGAACACCCGCAACATCCACTCCTTCCGGCTTTCACGCGGGTTCGCGGCGATCAGCTTCACCAGTTCCTTGCTCGTATAGGTCTTGAAGTCGCGCATGATCTCGCCTAAGTTTCCGCTAGCTGCTGCCGCGATCAAATGCAGATGGTTGGGCATGATCACGAACTCATAAAGCCGCAGGCCTTTGTTCTTTCGGCAATACGCCAAGTTCTGTAACAGGAACTCGGCATATTCCCTTCGCGTGAACACATCCACCCAACCCACTACCGCGAAAGTGATGAAGTGTGCATAGCCTTCCACGAACTTGTAGCGTTCGCTCATGGTGGTGAAGGTAGAGGCTTTGGGAGGACATGCGAAGAAGGGCACGAGCGGAGGACGCTCGCGCCAGAGTAGGGGGCCTGGGCCGTGGGAAACTCCGTCGATTCCGCCTTTTGCAAAGTGATCGAGGGTGTGGGCAGCACATACGGGGTGACGGCGAACCTTGCACCTCCGTTCGAGAATGGCGATCAACTTTTCTGCCAACAGATCGCAGATGGTGCCATCTACCCGTTAGGCGTTACTGGGTGCAACCTTACGGTGGGCATTGAACTCCCAGTTCAACGTCCATTTACCGAAGTGATGGTACAACCCAATCCCACCTATGGCATCGTGACAGTTTCCGGGAAGTTACCGGCCAAGGACACCTACCAAGTGGCGGACATGAGCGGTCGGCTATTGATGCAGGGCTCCTTGGATGCAGGTCGGATCGATCTCGGACCATTGGCACCATCGCTGTACCTGGTCCGTATCCTGTTCGACCGTGGACAACAGGCCGGCACGGCACGGGTCCTCAAATTGGATCAGCCTTGAACTTGCTGCTCGAAGTAGCCTGGTTGGGGCAATACGAAGCGGAAACGATGTATTGCCCCAACTCTGGCGCGAGCGTCAACGCTCGTGCCTTTTTCATTCGTCCATCCATGCGTGAACGCACGGAAATGCCGACCTTTAACAACCCGCGTACCTGATCAGGGGGAGCTTACAGTTGAGGATGGCCCCGACCATGCACAGCAGCCAAACGGCAAGGATCTTCCACCACATGACTTGTTGTTTTCCCGAAAGTAGGTCCGGTGGTCCGCGGGGACATGACATCGGTCAACAGGTCACTGCCGTTAACACGAGCATGTATGCAACATGCCGTCAAGGACATCACCGGACTGGTGCAAGGCACCGCCCAGCAATTGCCCCCCATGGACCCATGCACATCGGATTGTTCACCATGCATGGGAGGGTCCCTGCCCAAGCCCCTGTCCAAGCCTCTTCTTTGCGGTGCAACAACCGCCCATGGCCCTCAGCCGCTTTTGGACCTTCATCCTCATCCTCAGCATCGGCTATGCCTTGGTGATGCTGGCCACGGGCAGGCAGCACAGCTTGGGCACGTTGGTGAACGGCAGCCAGGGCGATCCGCTGATGGTGGCGGAAAAGGACAGTGCGGACCTGCGGGGCACGCCGCTGTTGATGGAGCTGCGGACGGCGGGTGATGCGGGCGTGATGCACGGCGATACGCTGATCACCCTGGGCAAGGGCGGCATGGTGCGCTACAGCAAAGGCAAGCAGGCTGCGGACGGTCTTTTTGAAACCTGCAAGAACACGGTGACCGACCTGTGGCTGCCGCTGATCGGCTACCTCACCTTCTTCTGCGGATTGATGAACCTGCTGGTGGATTCGCGGGCCATGGAGAAACTGGCGCGCTTCCTCTCCCCCATTTTCCGCAGGATCTTCCCCGACCTGCCGCACGACCATCCGGCCTACGGCTACATGACCTTGAACTTCGCCGCAAACTTCCTGGGGCTCGACAACGCCGCCACGCCCTTCGGCCTGAAGGCCATGGAGAGCATGCAGGAGAACAACCCCACGCCGGACAAGGCCACGAACAGCCAGATCATGTTCCTGTGCCTGCATGCCGCGGGCCTTACGCTGCTGCCCACCTCCATCATCGGCTACCGCGCGGCCATGGGCGCGGCAAACCCGGCGGACATCATGATCCCCTGCATCGTGACCAGCTTCGTGGGCACCCTGGCCGCGTTGCTCTTCGTAGGCATCCGGCAGAAGATCAACCTCTTCAACATTCCCGTCCTGCTGTTCGTCCTGATCATCAGCGGGGTCATCGGCGGGCTCATGGCCTACATCAGCGGGCTCTCCGGGGCCGCGAAATTCCACTTCACGGACAACCTCGGCAACGGCCTGCTGCTGGGGATCATCCTGCTGATCGTGGGCTATGCCTTCCTGCATGAACGCTTCTTCAAGGAGAAGGGCACCAACATGTTCGACTCCTTCATCCACGGCAGCAAGGACGGTTTCACAACGGGCTTGCGCGTGCTGCCGTACATGATCGCCATGCTCGCCGCGCTCAGCATCTTCCGCAACAGCGGCTTGATGGGCATCGTGATGGACGGCTTCTCCGCGCTGCTCGCCGTGTTCCATGTGGACCGGGAGATCATCGACGCCATACCCGTGGCGCTCATGCGGCCCTTCAGCTCCGGCGGTTCCCGCGGCTTCATGCTGGACGCGATGAAGACCTACGGTGCGGACAGCCTCACCGGCCAGCTCTCCAGTGTGCTCCAAGGCGCTGCGGAAACCACATTCTATGTGGTGGCCCTCTACTTCGGCACGGTGAACGTGAAGGACACCCGGTACACCATCGGCATCATGCTGCTGGTGGACCTGGTGTGCGTGCTCACGGCCATTGGGGTGTGCGTGATGTATTTTTAAGCGTGCGAGGGAGCCAGGGGATCATCCGGAACGTGCTGAGGTGATTGGTGATTGGTGATTGGTGATTGGTGATTGGTGATTGATGCGAAGCGCAACACTCCGGACAATCGGCAACCGACCCCTGACAACCAACAACTGACATCTGACAACTGACAACCAGCACAGGACGAAGGACAACCCACCACCCGAATGCACCACCACGCCACCTCCTTCGAGCTGAACCGCCAGTTGTGGAACGAGCGCACCAAGCATCATACAGGCTCCAAATTCTATGATGTGGAAGCCTTCCTCGCCGGAAAGAATTCATTGACCGCCAAAGAGCTTGAACTACTGGGCGACCTGGCCGGGAAAAAGCTGCTGCACCTGCAATGCCATTTCGGGCAGGACACGCTTTCACTGGCGCGCATGGGCGCGGAAGTCACGGGGCTGGACCTGTCCGACGCGGCCATCGCCGAGGCGCGGAAGTTGGCCGCGACCATGGGGATCCGCGCGGAATTCAACATCGCCAACGTGCTGGACTTCCAACCGCAACTGGAAGGCAATTTCGACATCGTGTTCACGAGTTACGGCGTGCTGGGCTGGTTGCCGGAATTGGATGGATGGGCCAAGAACATAGCCCACTACTTGAAGCCTGGCGGCAAACTGGTGCTGGTGGAATTCCACCCGGTGGTGTGGATGTACAACAACGACTTCACACGTGTGGAGCACTCCTATTTCAACCGTAAGCGGATCGAGGAAATGGAAACCAGCACCTACGCCGACACCTCGGCTGCCATCAACCTCCTGTCGCACACATGGAACCATTCCTTGTCCGAAGTCTTCACCGCCCTGCTGGAGGCGGGCTTGCAGATCAACCGGTTCGAGGAACTGGACGGTTCACCGCACAACTGCTTCGCCGGCGCCGAACAAGGCCCGGAAGGCATGTTCCGCATCACAGGTTTGCAAGGCAAGCTGCCGATGGTGTACGCACTGGTGGCCGGCCGCCGTTAGATTCGCGCCTCTTTTCGAAACGGATGCCAACAAAGATCACTCAGCGCAACTCCAAGATCCATGGCCAGGGCGTTTTTGCCCTGGCGGACATCAAGGCCGGTGAAGACATTGTGCAATACAAGGGCAAGCTCCGAACACATGATGAAGTGGACGATGAATACGGCGGGCAGGACAACGGCCACACCTTCCTCTTCATCCTCAATGATGAGTATGTGATCGATGCGAACATCGGCGGCAACGTGGCCCGCTGGATCAACCATGGCTGCGCCCCGAACTGCCAGGCCTTTGTGGTGGGCAGTGGATCCGGCGACCCGCGCAAGGACAAGGTGGTGATCGAAGCACTGCGCGACATCGGCGCGGGCGAGGAGCTTACCTACGACTACGACATCCACATCGAGGGCCCGATCACCGCGCAGGAGCGCAAGCTTTGGGCCTGCCACTGCGGTGCCCCCAACTGCACGGGCACCATGTTGAAGGTGGGCAAGCCCAAGAAACGGCGCACCCTTGTGGGCTGAACCATGCCGCGCAAATTCACCGTGCGCCGATCGCCCATGCATGGCAATGGCGTGTTCGCCGCCATGGACCTGCCCGCGGGCACCGAGCTTATCGAATACCAAGGGCGCCTGATCACCCCGAAGCAGGCGGACCAACGGTATCCGCACGAAATGGAAACGGGGCACACCTTCCTTTTCGCACTGAATGATGCGTGGATCATCGATGCCAACGTGGGCGGGAATGATGCACGCTGGATCAACCATGGATGCGATCCCAACTGCATTCCTTATCTGCATGAACATCCCACCGATCACCGGAAGGACCGTGTGGTGATCGAAACGTTGCGGGACGTGGCGGCCGGCGAGGAATTGTGCTACGACTACGGCATCAGTTTCGAGGTGCGCCACAGCCCATGGCTGAAAAAGATCTGGGCTTGCCGCTGCGGTGCACACAACTGCATGGGCACCATGCTGAAACCCAAGAACCATGTGCGCCGGACCCCGTGAATTGGCACGGCCCTTGCAAGATGCGTGACGGAATAAATTTGCACCCCATCAACGCCCAACGGCAACCATGAAAAAGTGGATCCTCCTCCTCTCCTCTCTCGCGCTGGTCCTGCATTCCTTCGGGCAGGACGACCCCAAGAGCAAGGCCATCATCGACAAGCTGATCGCCAAGAACAAGACCTACAAAAGCTTTGATGCCGACTTCAGCAGCCGCCTGGTGAATGCCGCCAGCAAGCTGGACTTGAAACAGGAAGGCAACCTGAAGGTAAAGGACCGCAAATTCCGCCTCACCTTACTGGACAACATGGTGATCAACGACGGCACCGCACTCTACACCTACAGTAAGAAGACCAATGAGGTAAGCATTTCCGACCCCAAGGAAATGGATGAGACACTGGACCCCGCAAACCTCTTCAATGTGTACGAAAAGGGCTTCAAAAGCCAGTACGCCGGGTCTGGAACGGAGGACGGTGTGGCCGTGGAAACCATCAAGCTGTTCCCCCTGAACCCGACCAAAAAGGCGTTCCACACGGTGATCCTCACCGTGGACAAGGCCAAGATGGAACCGCGCAAAGTGGAAATGAAATACAAGGACGGGAACGAGGTGACCTACGTCCTGAAAAAATTCACCCCGAACGCTGAAATGGTGGATGCACTTTTCACCTTCGACAAGAGCAAGTACCCGGGCGTGGAGGTGAATGACATGCGGTGATAGCGTTTTTGAAGGGGAACGGAGGCGTTGGAAGCATTGCCACGCGCCGCCCTCGGGCTCCGGTTTTGCCCGGAGCAGTCCCAGTTCCGGGCCGTGGAACGAATTGATGGGGTCCCCATGCATGCTGTTCACCAGCGAATAAGGCGCAATTCCATGCCTCCGGGGTGTGCTGGCGGAGCAGGCCGGACCCTCCGGCCCGGAGCATTCACCGGCAGGGGAATTCCCCGGATCTGCTCCACCTGCATACATTCGCGCCCCCATTCTGGGAGGGGGTAATCCATAGGCGCCATGCCGCAGCACCGGACACATCAGCAGCCGCTCACCTGGGCGGGCATGCTGATGACATTGGGGATCGTCTTCGGGGACATCGGCACCTCGCCGCTGTACGTGTTCAAGGCCATTGCCGGGGCCACCGGGCCCATCAGCGAAATAGTGGTGCTGGGCGGCCTGAGCTGCATCTTTTGGACCCTCACCATCCTCACCTCCTTCAAGTACATCTTCCTCGCGCT